>JAPLYR010000090.1:6451-9714 GCA_026395455.1 Candidatus Roizmanbacteria bacterium
GTTCCATACTTGCCGCGACTATTGTTGAAAGGATCCATATGAGTGAAGTTGAGGTGAGACTAAAGGCTGGAAATGGTAAGCCTTTTACCATTCGGGTAAGAAATGCTGTCGCAATAAAGAAACAACCAATTCCAAGACCAAAAACAATGTCCATTATTTTGTTAGTCTTTGGAAATCCTAAACCTTTTAGAAAAGGTTTTTTCTCCACTTTTACAATAAACCAGTATATAGGAAGAAGAAATACTGCTGGTTTTGCAATAAATTCATCAAACCAAATAGGAAGTGCCATTTTAAAAGTTGCTCGATAAAAACTCCACAAGATGAGAACGACAGCCCAAATATTAAGCATCTTTTGTGTCGGACCAACATCGCTTTTTGTCATACCTAACTGTACCGCAGAAAAAGGTGAATATCAACTAGATGAAATCCTAAATACTAAACTCTAAATATTAAACAAATATGGCAAAATCTCAAAATTCTAAATGGGTACCAATGAAGTTTTGTTTGATTTAGGTTTTAGTATTTGGTTAGGGTTTATGGTTTAGAGTTTTAGTGAAGTTATGCCTTCTTTTTTAGGAAGTTTTCAATCATGAGATCCAAGTCTCCATCAAGTATTTTGTCAGTATTAAACTCTTCATATCCTGTGCGTAGATCTTTTACAAGTCTATATGGATGGAGAACATATGAACGAATTTGATGACCCCATGACGCCATTTTTTCTGTTTTAAATCCTTCAATCTCTTTACTTCGTTTTTCTTGTTCAATTTGCCATAATTTTGATCGCAATATTTTCATCGCTGTATCTCTGTTCTTAAGCTGCTCACGTTCTGTCTGACATGAAACAATAATCCCTGATGGTTTATGAATAAGTCTTACTGCGGTTGACACCTTATTCACATTTTGTCCGCCATGACCACCTGCACGATAGAATTGCCATTCAATATCTTCAGTACGGACTTCTATTTCTTTATCTTCAATAACAGGCAGAACTTCAACAAGCGCAAAAGATGTTTGACGAAGTTTATCTGCATTAAATGGCGATTGGCGAACTAGTCTGTGTACACCTGCCTCAGCTTTCAAAAGCCCATATGCAAAACGCCCATGTACCGCTATTGTTACACTTTTTATTCCAGCTTCTTCTCCATCAACGCGATCAACCATTTCATATGACCAACCCTTTCGTTCAACGAAGCGCGTGTACATACGAAATAACATTGATGACCAATCCATTGCTTCCGTCCCACCTTGACCAGCATGAATAGAAAATACAGCGTCTCCTCTATCGTATGGTCCTGAAAGAAAAAGAAGAATTTCATACTGTGAAATAAGTTTTGAAGCGTTTGTAAGATCGTCTTCTTCTACAAGAAGTTGCATCATTTCAATATCGTCAATCTCTTTTTTTAAAACAGAAATGCGTTTTAATGTCTCTGCAGCTTTTTTTGGATCTCCCCAAAAATCACCATCATAAGTTAATTTTTCGAGGTCAGAAACTTCTGCTTTTTTTGCAGGTAAATTTGACTTTAAAAGAATATTTTCGAGTTTGCGCTGTAGTTCCTCTTTTTCATTATCCATATTAAGAAGTTATATTATACCATCACTTGAAGTCCTTACCGACAGTTACAACAACATCTGCTTCTTCCTTGTCAGCTAAAACGGTCACATTAGCATTTTTTGCATAATCTGCAAGTTCCGACTTAACAAGCGATCCTAAATGTTCGTTTCCCTTTTTTACAGCTATTTCGGTTAATTCGAAATCAAATGCATCAGCATTACCAGTGACAATATCCTGATATCCTTTCTCTTTCATAACAGTCTTAACATCCCCTGCTTTACCTGGAGTCCCAGAACCGTTAAGAATTTTGACTTTAATTGTGTCCTTTTTTATGGCTGGTGTAGGAGTTGCTGTTGGCAATGGAATAGCTGTTGGAACTGGAGTTGGTTTTGCCTTAGCAATAAAGCTAGGAATCCTCATATTAAAACCTGCGGGTGATTGTGTAAGGAGAGTAAAAATAAGAAATGAACCTGCAAATGACACGATAAAAAGCATTATTTCTTTTGAAATGCGGATGGAAGGCATATTAAAGTTTTTCTTTTGAACTGATTTACCCATCACCGCAAGTGAAGGACTAAATGTGTTTTTCAAAAGCGAGAAACCTCTATTTTCGATAGAAAAAATAAGAGCTCCAAAACAAATATCAAATTGCAAAATAGGAAATGGATTATTGTCGATAGGTACAAGCATCTTTAAATAATCTGCGTAAAAGTGAGGAAGGATTCTCTTGAGAGGATTTGTCCAAATACCAACATCTTTTGTAAATGTATCTTGTCTTACCGAATCTGAAAGGGTACCAGAAAGGATAAGTCTGTTAATTTTCAGGTGCTTTTCTTCATACTCTGCTCCAATCTTTTTTAATGGCTCCTCAACTCCTTTTCCTGCTGTCAATTTTGCAGAAAATGATTCTTTTTCAAGAAGTCCAAATGAGTCAAATAGGTATGCACTGATTAAATCTTCTTCGTACGACCCGTATAGGATATGCTCGATTTTTCCTCTTCTGAGCGTTTTTTCAAATAATTTATAGTAGGACAGAGTGTCAGGTAGTAACGCGACAAGCTGCATTTCTACTAGTTGTAAAGTATCTTTATATGCTTGAACCGTTGATTCTTCTATTGCGTAGAGACTAACTATGCGCTTTGCTTCATTTTCTGCACCAACAAAATCATAGTAAACAGAATCTAGATGTGCAGGCAAAATGGAACGAGCTTTCTCTTTCATAAAGGAAGCTATTGCAGGAGCAGCCATATCATTAGGCACTTCAGAACGGGAAAAATAGAATGCTTCTTGAGGAAGGATGAGAGAAATTTGTTTTTCTTTTGCTGCTCCACCCGTGAGATGAGAAACAACTTCTTTAATTGCTGATGCGACAATATCTGTGTGAGCTACTTTCCCAGCTTTAAGCAATTGCACGCTAAATTTTTTTTCAGCTTGCTGCACGCTATACTGCCCCAACAACGACTTGTTGACATGGAGAGCTTTGATGACATGTTGTCCAATATAAATATAAAGCATACGTAAATGTACCTCTATTATAGTGTCTTATTGACAAAAAAAGCAAGTAGCATTTGGTACAATGATGCAAAATGGAAAGCGCGATAGAAAAACTTAAAGAACGAATTGATCTTGTAGAACTGATTGGTTCTTATGTCCAATTGAAAAAGTCTGGACGTAATTTTAAAGGGATATGTCAAAAAAAAAAAAAAAAAAC
>JAPLYR010000115.1 GCA_026395455.1 Candidatus Roizmanbacteria bacterium
GGTTTGCTATAGATCTTTCTTTATAAAAAGAAACCCAAATTTGGTTAATAAGAAAAGAGGCCAATAGAAGTAGTAAGAAATATACAAAATATATAATAGTTAACTTCATTCGGGAGAATATTACTAAGGATGGGTAAATAATAGCTTTTTTGATATATTCAATATATTTTCTAATATCTCTATATGAGTGATCAAACACTGTACTTTTGAGCGTAAATTTTCGCATAGTAAGATAAACTCCAATAGCTATGAATATGTATGAGGGCATTTCAAGATTGTCAATATATTCAGTTGGTAATTCTTGACCAAAGTTTAATTGCCAAAACACCATCATCACTCCTAGTCCAATTGCAATTATGGCGACAAATGAGAGCAGAGAGAGTAAAAAGTAGAATATAAATACGACAATACGGAGTTCTTTTTGCTTTTTTCCAATATTCATAATAGTTAACAAAAAAGCTCCCCAGTCAGCTGATTCACCCTTTCGGGATCCTCCATAAATCTTTCGACTTATGACACGGTTCAGTGTTGCTGACAGAGGAGCTCTCTGTCCTGAACCGTGTTTTCTGCCATGCTCTATTGCTAGAGTTTAGGCAATCAAATTACTCCAATTATACGCTTTGGTTATAAAAAGCTCAAATAAAACGTAAAATTGTTGATATATGGATGATAATCTACAGAAAATACAAGAAAAATATGGGATGGTTCTTCGTATGATAAAGGAAAAGAAGTTCACAACAATCAAAACTGTCTCTGAGATTTTGGGGATTAGATATCAGACACTGCAGTTATGGATGAAGACAAAAAAGGTGCAGAAGGCCATAGCTGAAGAAGTAGATGTATACCTAAATAATATGAAGGAGGCTGGAAAGAAAGATTGGAAAATGTGGGATAGAATGATTCAGTATACAAAGGGTGAAAGTAGAGAAGAAGAAAAATCTAGTGTAACCATCCAAATATTGAATGATAAAAGTGGAGTAGGGGTACAAATAATGAATAGCTAACATTATTGAAAACCAATGTTAAATCTAGTTAACATAATTACATGTTAGTTACATACCAATTAGATTGATATGACAATCTAAAACGTTATTTCTATTTAATAGAAATTAAGAAGAATTACATAGAACCTAAGCCCAAGATGGAACATATTTTGAATCTTTTTTTGATTTGTTACTTGCGTCCATAAGTTTGATTAAACCTAGATCTAACACCTCTCTAATAATACGAGATGCTATCGGGTAGTTAGATTCCTTAATTGAAAATCTTTTCCTCAAACTTGAATTTGTCATTGGTTCTTTTGTAATGTATTTGAGCACACAGTGTTGATATGTTGCTCTGATTTTTTCTTCGCTACTCATCTTTACAAATGGCTTATATGCAAATAATGTTACTTTAGTAAAGACATTTGTTGTTTCAAATTCAGGAGGTGGAAGTTGATATGTTTCAGAAAGATTAATAACTCGATCTATTCCACAACCTCTTTCTTCGCAAAATCCTAAACGCCTCATAACAGAAGCTAACTTTTCATTTCTTGAAATAGGGGGATCGCTAATAATTTTATCTATCTGAACTAATGTATTTCCTGGATTAGTTATTTCAATTCTGTTTTCAAATAATTCTATAACTGGCCCTGTACCATGCATATCAAAATCTTGATGAATTAATGCATTAGCTATGACTTCTCTTAGTGCTATTTCAGGAAACATTTTTATTTCTTCTCTAATTGAATCTTTAAGGATTTCATTAGTAGGAAGTCTATCCATTAGAAATTTAATCAAAGAACTAAAACCAACACTATATCCCTTATCACCTTGAATTTCTTGTAATGCATCTATTTTATCCCTTCCTTTGTATATGATTAATCTAACCTGTTTTCTTTTTATTGATTCAAATTCACTTAAACTTGAAGCAAAAAGAACCGCTCCTAAATTTGTAATATTGAATCCAGTGGGAGCGCGAGTTACGAAATCCTCTTTAATTAATTGAGTAATAATTTCCTGTTTATTTTGAGGTAATGGTTGCTCTGTAAGCTTAAAATAACTTGGATAATCAAGAAGTTTTAGAACACTATCATCAGATACACCCTCAACAGCTATCATTTTCTCAAAACTCCTCTTATTAGCGTTGACCCAAATTCGTCTTTCTTTATCTGGATAATCCATGAGCTTCCTATTCTGTTGGCCAATTCTAATGTAATTAATGTTACTGAAAGCCACAGGCCTATTAGTAGCTGCCTGGATCCTAAAAATATACAACGTTACATCTTGAGAATAATTTAATGGATAAATCTCAAATTCAACCTTGGGATTAAGTCTCTGATTCCACCAATTAATCAATGGCTCATTTCCCTGCTTCATTGTTTTCGGATCAAAATTTGTTCCAACTATTTTTTTTTCATCACTTATACCAAAAATCAAATATGCACAAGATTGATCACTTAAACATGCACTATTTGCTAATGCTGAGATTATTTTACCGGTGTTTTCAGGATCGCTGTTATTTACTTTGAACTCAACTATTTCATTTTCATCTGGCAAATCAATGCAGTTGTTAACAATCGTCATTAACATCTCCTTATTCATTAGGACTTATTCTATAAAATTTGATTGATATTTACTATATAAAAGAAGAACACAGTTTACACAAGTTAATATGAAATTATTGAATTTGAAATCTTGCTGTATCTGAAATAAAAATTAGCAAATTAAATAATAACTTGATACTTCGATATGATTCTTTTAATCATATTTGATTGATTTTGCTTTGATCTAATCTTGAAATCAATGAAGGCTATCATCCGTCTTGGACTCTCACCGCTCTTATAGCCCATCAACTGAGCTATTTCATGTAATTTCTTACCTTGCTGACGAAACTCCCATGCTTGATAGTACCGTTTGAGATTCTTTGCCATATGGATTGATATAATACTACTAAATGAATATGAAAATTAAAATAAAGTGTCCTGAGAATATTGATGAAAAACAGACAATAGGCGAAGCGAAGGCTCAAAAAGTAGTTGATTTTCTAGAGGTTAATCCATTATTTGAAAGAGAGGTTCTTCGAATTAGAAGAAAGTTTTCATTTCCTTTAAATGGCTTTAACTTTAGCAACCAAAAAAAGGATGTCGAAAAACTCAAACTAACTGATAATAGTGAGTTTATTAGGGAGTATCAATTGCTTACAAAAAATGCAAATTTAGCATTATCTTGGTTTGATTCTGTTAGAGAATTCATTTTATATAACATAATGTTTATACCTTCAAAATATCCAGTGAAAATAATGCAATATAGAGCCGCTGAGCTTAATTATTTTATACCATCAATTTTAATTACTGAGCATATTTCTAAGGCAAAGTTTTTCAGTTATATAAAGGATAATTGGAATACAATCGAACAAAAATTGATTCTTTTACCAAAAAGCAAAATTCACAATATGGATGAGGATACTGTGAAATATGGGAAAAAAATTGTCGAACTAAGAGACAAAAATATATCATACAGAGGCATATTAGAGATTCTTGAGAGGGAATATCCGGAAGATAAGAAACTACTTTTTTTTACTGAGTCCAACCTCAGTAAAATAGATGAAAGATGGAGAAATAAAACTAAATCTTCTTAAATTAACTTCATTTATATGACAGTGGCTATATATGACGATTGACGCTTAATGTACCTGGCCTTCATATCTTTAACTATGGATGATAGATTATCTCCATATGAAAATTAAAAAAGCAAAATTAAGAAAAGAAATAAAACATCTCCGTCAAACCATATTCCTCAAATGTCTTGAATGTAACAACTGTCATCAGGCAAGCGGTCAAATCAAAGAAGTAATTGAATGCGATATAACAGGTTGTCCTTTATGGGGAGAAAGACCCCTAGAGGCCAAGGGGCTATTCACCCTAATAAGGAGACTCAGAAAAATTATTTCTACAAGTTCTGAGGCTGATAAATAAGGGATTTTTACAAATATTTAGTGTTTTCATACATATGAGTACAGACAAAGAGGAACTATACAAAACAAAAGATTTAGGAGAAGCTGGGGCGTTATTAGTCAAACAACAAAAACTAGCAAGAATTACTCGTGAAGGAAAGGTGTGTTGGTTTGAGTTTGAAAATCCAACAGTCTGTCTTGAACTCTGCCCTGATTACTTCTTTGGAGAGTTGCTTGTTAATGCTAATGAATACTACGAAACACTCAGCAAGCTTAAAAACAGGATTTTTTCGGAAAAATAACACAAATGACTATTAGATGAAGAATTATATGTAGAAATATGTTGAACTTTGAAGACTTCACCATTTTATCGCTTGATGATAATAAAAAAAGAGACAATGCTAAATTACGAGCTTACTTGCCATATGATCGTGAAAAAATAACTGAATATAACAACAAAGGTGCTGGAATATTTTTTAGCACCAACCCCCAAATTAACCCTCTAAAACATTCCAGAATTAACACTCGAGAGTGGAAGTATATAAGTCTTGATCTTGATGTTGCAAAAATAGAGGATAAATTAAGCAAAGAAACTGTCGGAGCAAGAAAAGTGATACTTCTGACTAAAATAAAATCTCTTAAAATCCAACCAAACTACATTATCGAAACCAATCATGGATATCAGCCATTATGGGAGTTTTCAAACGGTATTGTACTGAGTTCTGTTAAAGAAAGACTTGAAGCAAATGAACTATATAAAAAGACAATAGCTGGGTTTACTGCAAAAACAGGTTTGGAGTCAGAAGGCGATTCAATATCCCGCCTGGTTCGTCTACCCGAGACTTATCATCAGAAAGACCCAAATAACCCCTTCTTAATCAAGATATACGTCCTAAATCCAAATAAGGTCACATTGGAAGACTTTATTAAAGTATATCCTCCAGTAGAGGATAAAGTTTTTTCTTTTGAAAAGAAAAAACCTATTCAATCAGGCTCAGTAATAGAAAAAATTATTTATTACTCAGTTAAAGAAGCACTTATAAAAATAAGTGGTAGTAAAGAGGTAAATCATGAACAGTTTAGCTTCAGTACAAATTCAAATGGAACTTTGCAATTGATTGTTGATGGAAGAAGAACGGGTCAGTGGATAGATATTCAAAATAATACTATTGGTGGGGCTGGAATAGGAGCAGGCAATCCGACTATTATTCAGTTTGTTCAGTGGTATGGTGTAAGGAGAGGAGACGATAAAACAACAGCAAGAAGTAATGCAATATTATTTTTAAAAAAAATCTTATCAATTACAGATGAGCAGAAAAAAAATGTTTCGGTCGATTCACTTGAATTAAGTAATAACAAATATATTAATACAAATGTAGATGTTGATGTAAATGATAATGGTGGCTGTAAAAAAACAGTTAACTTTGAGTTAACACAAAGTAAACAAAGAGTTATCGCAGACTTAAAGAAATGCAACTATCGCACTTCTCCAAAAATAATAGCAACTTTACTTGAGAATTTTTTTAAAGTATGGCCAAGCTTTGACGGTTATTGGCTTTCAATTGCTCAAAAATATCCACCTCGTGCAATATGGCGAACAATTGACGATATGGTTAAAACTAATCAAAATGGGATGTGTTCAATCAGAAATGCATCAGCCTACTTTTCAAGCTTAATAAAGTATCGTAAACCAAGAAAAATTAAAAAAAGAAAAAGTATATGAGTACCAATGGTGGCTGTAGACAACATAAGAAGGGAGATGAGAAAGGAAGCTCCGAAAGTACTTTTATTGAAACCAATATCACTAATTCAATTAAGGACAATTTATCCATCGTACTTGGCGAAGAGTTAATAAATTTAATTGATCGAGAAGATTTTTACCTATCCAAAGGGACTATTGACATGATAAACAATGTTCATTAAACTATATACATTGATATGTATAGATTAATATGGAGATTTTAAGTCAAGTATATAAACCTGAAAGATATACTGCCCAAACAGATATTGTAATTCTTCCTGCATGGATTCAAAAAAGAGTTTCTACACAACCTCAAGTTGGATCGAAAATTCGGGGTATCTTTCATGAAAAAGCAAGTCTTGAAGAGCAGAGTCGATTATGTAGAGAGGGGATTATTAAATATAAAGGCAATTGTTCCACATGTTACAAAGAAATTAGACTGAGCCTTATTGGAGAATCAGTCGCAAAGGGAGAAAGCGGAAGAAATTACGATAGAGAGGATATTGAGGAAGTACTAAAAATGGCCAAAGAAGGGGCTTTCAAAGTACTTGTAACAACTGAAAATGATAGGTTAGCAAGAAAAAGATCTGTAGCAGCTACATTCAGAGATGAACTTAAAGGAATGGGGGTCCAAATATATTCTCTTTCACAACCGCTATCTTTAAAATGTCCAATATGTTTTGATCCATTAGATGATGACGTGGGCATAATCACAGAGACTATTTCTGATATGAAGTCCCAGCTTGACTTGAGCAGAATTAGACGTAATTACAAGATTGGAATGCCTAGAAGAATTGAGAGCGGAAAACCATCAGGGTCATTAGCATATGGCCTGATTAAAAAGTATAAGGTAATTGGAAAAGATCAAACAGGGAACGATATTCTTAGTACATATTATGTATGGGACGAGACAAAGATTCAAATAGTAAAAAGAATAGCAAAAGAATATCTTTCAGGGAAAGGTGTTTGGTCAATCAGTAAGGATTTAAATGATGAAGGTATATCATCGCCTCAAGGAAGTATATGGAGAAGGTCAACGATAATATGTTTACTGAATAATCCAGTTTATTCAGGGAAAATTCGGTGGGGATGGAAACCTGTAAAAAATGGATTACGAAAGATACAACCAAGAGGAAAATGGAAGATGGCTACAGCAGAATTTAAGGGTATTTGGCCACTAGACTATCAAGAGAAGATTACACAAGAAATAGCTAGAAAATATAGAGTTGGGGGAAGAGCTGCTGCATCTACAGGATTATTAATAGGACTTCTCAAATGTGGTAAATGTGGGAGCTCAATGTTGAAAATTAAAGGGAAAAAAACGTTTAAAAATGGCACTCAATATGTCTATGAAGGTTACGGCTGCGGTGCCTTTATTCAAGGAGGAGCTTGTCGGCATAATGGCATAAAGCAGGCAAAGCTTGATCAGTTAATTCTTGATGAAGTAAATAAGCTTGCAAATGACGACACTAGAAAAAGCTTTTACAATAGGCTGAATAAGACAAAACAAGTAACGCTACAAAGCATGATTAATAAGAAAAAAATAGAACTTGATAGATATATTTCTTCATACGATAGAGTCTTACGTGCTTACAGGAACGGAATTGATTCACTTGAGGAATACGCAATAAATAAAGAGCAAATTTTACCCAAAATTGACCTATTAAAAGGGGAATTGATAAAACTTGAACTTAAGGTTCAGACAAGATTAAATCTCTCATGGGAGGAAAATTTTGAATTAGCAATAAATAAGTTCATCAAATATAAATGCCCGGAGGATAAGATGATAGTTAAGTCGATTCTTAATAAGTTAATTGATAGGATTGAATTTACAAAAATAACTAGCAAAGAACGAAAGGTGAAGATTCTTTATAGGATTGATACTCCAGACATAAACACAAAACAAACTAATTAATTTAGTTTTTCTACTTCAAAAAGAATAGATATCGATTTGGATGATTCTGAGTCTATTTCTAAGGCATATTAACATATTTACTATCTGTTATGACTAACCATCCTCAATTGGCTGGCGCAATGATTCTAAAATGGAACGAGGAAATTCAGGGAATTCATCCAAAAAAAGCACTCCTCTGTGAGCAAGTGATATTTCACCAGGCATTGGGTGAGTTCCTCCCCCAGTAAGACCAATTCGAGAAGTCGTATGGTGAGGTGTTCGAAATGGGCGAGTAGTAACAAACCCTTGATTTTGTAAAAGACCTACAATTGAATATATTTTTGAGATCTCAAGTATTTCTTCGCGATCAAGAGGTGGCATGATAGAGGGAAACGCTCGTGAAAGAAGTGTTTTCCCGGCTCCTGGTACTCCTTTAAGATGGAGATTGTGGACGCAGTGTTGGATTTAGACCTTCAAGAAAGGATTTGTACATATTCACGTATTTCTCATAATCTTTTTTCTTAGGGATAGATACAATCTTCTTTTCGTTTTGATTTTGGAAAAGTATTTGGCTTTTCTCGACTTCTTTTCTCTCTTTGAGTATTCGATTATTTTGTTCTTTAAGTTGTTCTAGAGTAATCACCTCACTACTGAATGCTCGTAATAGATTATTTTCTTCAGATTTCAAACTCAGGAGTTTTTGTTCAATGGACTTATTCTGAAACTCGGAGGTCGGTGTACTAATTGCGTTATTTTCCCGTTTGGATATCCATTTCTCAAACTGAGACTTTATAAGATTGGGATTGGTAAGAAGGCTTTGTATTGAATTCCACACAATTGACTCAACCGTATCTGCCTTCACTATGCTTGCTTTGCAAGGGACAGGGGAGTTGAGTTTATTTTTAAAATAGCAGCGGTAATATCGCTTACCATGCACAGGTATTCCATGCATAGACCCCATTTCAACTCCACATTTAATTAATCCCTTGAGCATATAAGTGTGTTTTGAGTTCCTATTAGACATTAATGCATTTTGTTTGAGTTGATTCTGCGAAGTGCTAAAGGTCTCTTTACTTATTATTGCAGGGACTTGAATTGGTATCCAATCTTCTTTGGGTCTGAGTCGCATTAATGTATTCTCTCTCCTGGAATATTTTCCTTTTTCTTGTTCCTTTAAAGACGGAATATAAAAGTGTTTATTGTAGAAAGTCGTTCCACAATAAGTTTCATTCCTTAGTATCTTGTGAACGCTTGACCTAGCCCATTGATTTCCTTTTCTTGCAGTTATTCCTTGTGTTTGGAGTCTATCTATAATCTTGTAAGTTGTAAGTTGTTCATCAGTGAGCCATTTAAACATATCTCTAACAGTTTTAGCCTCACTTTCATTGATTTTATACTCTGCAAAACCAGAACCCGTTTGATTTTTTGGTATACAAATATATCCATACGGAGGAATATTTCCTATCACATGATTACTTTTCGCTCTGAATAATCTTCCCCTCCTAGTTCGTTCCACTATTTTGACTTTTTCATATTCTGCAACGATTCCTTGTAAACCGAGAAGCATATTGTCTTCAGGGGTCTCAGCAGTTTTCATGTTTTTAAAAATCACCTCTACATTATATTTTTTCAATTCATCCAAAATCAGTACTTGGTAGGCGTATTTTCTTGCAAGTCTATCGGGGCTATGAATATATAATCTTTCAAAAGACTTTTTTCTCGCTTCATCTCTTAATCTATCTAAAGCAGGACGAGCGAGGATAGTCCCACTATACCCTTCATCACTAAATGTTTCAATTAATGTGTCTCCGTTTTGTTGGATTAAAATCTCATCTTCAGCTATCTGAGACGCAATAGTCTTTTGTTCTTCTTGCTTTTCTGTTGATACTCGAGCATATATTGCTGCTTTCATGGTTTTATTCTCCTCTCTTTCACAAACTTTTCAAATTCAGTCTTGTCTATTCGAAGTTCAGTGCCAAACCTATAAGCTGGGAGTATTCCCTTATCAATCCATCGTCTTATTGTTATTGTCTTTAGGTCAAGTATCTTTGCAATCTGTCTTGTCGTATAAAATTCCATATAGCCTTATTATATGATACTTTAAGTAACATTGTCAATGGT
>JAPLYR010000077.1:0-5028 GCA_026395455.1 Candidatus Roizmanbacteria bacterium
TTTTTTGCAGCTTCTAGATTTTGATTCATCCTGTTTTAACAGTTGAGTAATAAAATGGTCAAGCTCTGATTCTTTACTTTTTAATTCATTCGTTTTTTGATGATATAACTCTTTCAATACAGTTGGGGATACTGCTGTATGTGTTGTTCCTCGCTTTTTTGGGGAGGCAAGAAGGAGACCTTTTGTAACAAGAGTGTCAACAGCGCGATAACAAGACGATTTATCCATTGTGAGAAGACGAGCGATTTCCGCAGCAGTTTTCTTTGTATGTTTGAGAAACATAAGATATACATCTACTTCGTTTTTGGTAAGACCGATTTGATTGAGTATTGTATTCATAGTTGTATGTACTGCAACTAATTACAGTATATCAAATAAGATCAATATGTCAATAGTATTTACTATAAGTAGTAGTGATTGCTACCACAAAAGAGTGGTTAGTGCCTAGTGATTAGTGACTAGAAGATATATTTTTAACTAATCACTATTCACTAACCACTAAACACCACATTTATAGTATATTTAATACATGCAGCTACAGCAGCCACAACTTCAACCTGCGAATAGATCCACAAAAGGACAGCTATGGGAGTATCTTTCACAGACGCAAAAAGATCTGATAGATGAAGGTCAGTACCTTATGAATGAAGTTATCCCAGACCATGCATATCGGTTTAAAGACTACTCATTTCTTATTTTTCCCTTTGCAAAGTCATATGAAGGATTTTTGAAGCAACTATTTAAAGATGTTGGATTTATGTCTCATCTTGATTATATTTCTGACCATCTTCGTTTAGGGAAACTTCTTTCCCCTCATTTAATTTCAAAACTGGGAGAAAAGTCACTGTATGAAAAAATCCGTATTAATGGTTCAAGAGAATTAGCAGAAACAATTTGGAAAACATGGAAACTGGGACGAAACGAAATCTTTCATTATTTTCCACACAATGTTCGAGCAGTAACATTTGATGAGGCAAATAGAACAGTGGGGAATATTTTGGAAACAATGGAATTTGCATATGAATCTTTAGGAAAAATGAAAGTGATGCATAAGTTAAAAGCATTAAGCATAAATTAAAACTACAGGCTATGCAAGGATTAACGTCAGAACAAGTAGCTCAATATCTAGTTGAATATGGACAAAATGTATTGTCAGAAGGAAAGAAAAAGACATTTTTTGAGAAATTTATTGAACAGTTTAATAACTTTCTTACACTCCTTCTTCTTGGTGCAGCTGGACTCTCTTTTATTATAGGTGAGCCTGTTGATGGGATTTTAATCGTTGCAATTGTCGTTTTAAATGCACTTTTTGGTATTTATCAAGAGGCAAAAGCTGAGGAATCCATTGCTGCATTAAAGAAGATATCTGTCGCAAAAGTACGTGTTATTCGGGATGGTATTGAACAAGAAATTACGAGTAATCTGATTGTCCCAGGGGACATATGTATTATTGAAGAGGGAGTAAAAATTGCTGCAGATGGAGTGCTACTTGAAAGTAGAAATATCGAACTGAACGAGTCAGTTTTAACGGGAGAATCACTTCCTGTTAATAAACAAAAAGGAGATGAGGTATTTTCAGGAACCATTGTTTCAAAAGGAAGGGGAGTCATCCAAATTGTTCATACGGGGATGCAGACAAAATTTGGACAAATTGCACATAATTTATCCACCATAGAAGACACAGAGACACCTCTTCAAATAAAATTAAAACAACTTACCAGAACCATTGGTATTGTGGGTATAGCATCCGCTATGCTTGTTTTTGTTATCTCAATTATGCGAGGTGAAGCATATTTCCCCACATTTCTTCTCGCAATATCACTTGCAGTAGCAGTTGTACCTGAAGGACTTCCTGCTGTTATGACAATCACTCTTGCAATTGGAGTAAATGAAATGAGTAAAAAAAAGTCGATCGTGAGAAGACTATCTGCAATAGAAGCATTGGGAAGTATTACGCTCATTGCCACTGATAAAACAGGAACTCTTACAACCAATAAAATGAAAGTAAAAGAAATTTTTGTAGACGACAATCTGTACGTCGATGAAATGCCACACATGGAAAATCATCCATTTATGCATTTAATCCAAAATGGAGTTGTGTGTTCTACGGCTTCACTTGTATATAAACATGATCATGGTTCATATGATGTTCTCGGAGATCCTACAGAAGGAGCACTTCTTTTTGTTGCAAAGGAACTCGGGTTAGTTATCGAAGATGAACGAAAAAGAAACCCCATTCTTGAAGAATTGCCATTTGATAGTGTTACAAAAAGAATGTCAGTATTAGTTAAAGGAGTAGAAACCATTCTTTACACAAAAGGTGCTCCAGAATCTATTCTTGAAATTTCGTCCTTTATACAGAAAGGAACACAAACACATCCTCTTACTTCAGAGGAGCGAAAAAAAATTGAGGATCAAATGGACACCTGGGCTCGAAAAGGTCTACGAGTTCTTGCATTTTCATATAAAGAAAATGAAACTAATTTGACTAATTTAACAAATTCAACTTTCTTAGGTATGGTCGCAATCCATGATGCCCCACGACCTGAAGTCAAAGAGGCGGTACAGCGTGCTCAACAAGCAGGTATTCGCGTTATCATGATTACAGGCGATAATGAGCGTACTGCAGAGGCAATTGGTGTCAACTCAGGGATTATGAAAGAAGGCGACGACATTATTACAGGGAAACAATTGGAAGACTATTCAGATGAGGAATTAATGGTCTTATTACCAAAAACAGCCATTTTTGCACGAACAACTCCATTCCACAAACACAGAATCGTTTCTTTGTATCAAAGATTGGGAGAAGTGGTTGCAGTTACGGGAGACGGAGTAAATGATGCGATAGCACTAAAACAAGCTGACGTGGGTATTGCTATGGGGCTCGTAGGCACAGATGTCGCGCGCGAGACTGCAGATATGGTTATTACCGACGATAATTTTGCCTCAATTGTAGTCGCAGTAGAGGAGGGGAGAAATATCATTAAAAACCTCAAAAATGCCATACAATATCTTCTTTCTTGTAATATTTCTGAGGCGATAACACTCATTGGCGGTATGATTCTTGGGTTTAACCATATATTATTCCCCATACAGCTTCTCTATATTAATTTGGTCACTGATGGTGTGCCTGCGCTGTCCTTGGCATTTTCACCACGATCATCTCATCTTATGGCACAAAAGCCTCAAAAAGAGCTTGAATTATTACGAAAAAAAGAGCAATTATATATTCTCCTTGTTGGTATTGTGACAAGTGTTATTACGCTCTTTTCGTACTGGTATTATCTTAAAACATCAGAAGGGATGGCAAAAACAGCAGTCTTCACTGTTTTAACCCTTATTCAATCATTTATCTACGTCGATTTATGGCTGAGTCATCGATCGCTCCACACTCACTTGAAAACACTTATTTCTCCTGTTTTCTTAGCCTCATTCCTATTTCCATTTGTCACACAGCTTATTATTGTTCGAATTCCTACTATTTCAAAGGTATTTAATATTGCCTCAGCATCATATCTACAATTTGGGACATTTATACTCCTTTCAGCAACCATTCTTATCGGAATACGAGGGATAAAGAAGATTATACATATATAATACACATTACTTCTTTTTAAGGGAATACTTATAGCAAATATTCAAAAGTGGAGCATAGGCTATTATAGTCTATACATCAACCTGCATATATAACTAACACAACTTATTGATAAACCCTATAGTTTATGATATAATTCGCCCACAATGGGTAAGGAGTCTCATTTACGTGCTGAACGAAAAAGGGCACATCGACAATTAGAGAGGCGAACTGTCTTTCCTATTTTGACGCCTAAAAGACTTAGTTATCTTGCAGCTGGTGCCATTGCAGAAGCGATTCTTACCGGTTGTGCTTCAAATAATACGCCTCCTCAACAATATGAATTAGCACTGCCTCCATATGTCTTAGATACTTTCACGCAAAACATAGCAGTACCAGCACAGTTTGCACATCAAACAGACGCAATCAATTTAGTAAAATGTCCTCCTCAAATTGATATTTCAAATGCACAGCTGGCAACTGTTTCGGTAGGTTTTGACCCGGGTAATGGTTTTACTTTTACGCTTACTCCTCGTGAGGGAGTAGAAGGTATGATTTCGGTGACTGCAAAAGTTCAAGCGGTTGGTAGTGATGGATCGTGTGTAGTGGCAGGTATTGCACAAGGAAGTGCAGAAGTAGATACAAAAGATACAAATTGTTTACAAACAGGATCTGAAGAAAAAAAAGCGCTTGGTTCATGTGACGGTGGAGGGTCAATAAATGTTGAAGGACAAATAATCCCAATTCAAGATGGTAAGTTTTCAGCTCCCATCAATGATGCTTCACATACCGCAACTGGAATAGTGAATGATGGTCATGGAAATATAACATCGGTTAATTTAGCAATAGCCGCTCAATGTGACGTTAAGGGAGATATGCAGCTGAATGCAGGAGGCAATGGATATCAAGTTCCTGTGGCATGTGATACTGCCGCAAATTTATCAACAGATTTAAGTGGTCCAGTAGGAAGCGTAGGTGGAGCAGATCAACTAATAAATGTTGCAGTCAGAGGGGGAGATGGACAACAAACAACCATATCAGCCGAAAGTCATGGATTTGTGACACAAACTCAATTTGTTGCTCCAACTTTTGGTCCAGAAGGTAACCCCCAAATCCTTGTTGGTGGTGTTTATATTCGCGAAGGAAAAATCATTCTTGATAATGTTACCTATCAAAAAGCAGTTCTTAATGCACCATGTATAGTAAATGGAGTCCCCATTTCCAACGGTCAAACAGCAGATATAGCATTAGGAAATGCCATACTTGGACCAGGCGGACAAGACTTATCTATAGCAGCCTCAGACCCTGCACAAAGAACATCAATCTATACTGTAAAACAACCTCCATACAATCCATTTGAAGCAATTAAGGTATTTCTAAACACCCTAGAAGGAAAAACACTTAGTCTTCATATTACATCTGGTGACGACATAACAGAAAGTATTGCAGGTATT
>JAPLYR010000077.1:5065-7460 GCA_026395455.1 Candidatus Roizmanbacteria bacterium
CATATCACATCCGGTGACGATACAACAGAAAGTATTGCAAATATTAAACTTTCTGGCCATCAAAATGCTCCATTTTCTGAAGGGAACTGGGTTCACCAGATTATGGAATTTTTTAAAAGTGGAGATTTTGAATGTGTAGTAACCGCTCCTGCAAAACAAACATGGGATGCATCATGTGCATTGCCATATGGACCAGTGCTGGGGCAAGCAGGTGCTATTGACAGACTTACTCTTCTTCCAACTGAATCAAATGGGGCGACTCTTCCAAAAGAACTTGATGTATATGCACTCAGTGCTATAAAAGTGCCAGCGGAACGACCACGGATTCCAAGCACCGCCGAACTAGCTGTCAATTTGGGAGGTTTTGCAGGACTTGGCGTACTCGGACTTGGGGTTGCTGGGATGATGGGGGCAGGTTTAAAGAATGCCGCAGAACATGCACGTGAGGGAAATTTAACTGACGCAATGACAATACTTGCAGAAAAAGCATCAAGCGATAAATTTGTGATTATGAATGGAACTTCCAGTTCAAATTGGGAAGTAGCGGGATATGGAGATTGGATGAAGATGTTTCTTGATGGTTCTGTAAATCCTATTTTTACCGTATTAAAAGAACGAATAAAAGGGAACGATATGCGATTGATAGAAGACATTCCAGACTGGGCTAAAGATTACATACGTGAAATTTGGAGAAGAAAGCAAGGTGTTATTGTTCTTGCTCACAGATCAACCCGAGTCGAAAATAGAGATGCAGTAACTAAACCTATCTTTGATGCTGGAACCCTTCTTGAGACAGTAAAAGGGAGAGGAAAAAAACAACGGGAAGAAGAACAATTTAACGAGACTATGACACGTCTTCCAAAAGAGCAATCTGAAATTAGGAAAATGCAGGTTGCAGTAGATAAGGAATGGGGAGAAGTAATACGTGATATATGGCTCAAAGATTTAAACGTTTATCTAGGTGAAAATGTATATCACAAACAAACTGCTGAACCAACTCACCTGTCACATTCTGTTTTGTATGGAGGTATGCCTCAACTTGCACGCTATCTACTTGGAGAATTAAGTGAAAAATCATGGCTGTGGAAACAAATAAATATCACGAACACGAATATTACGCGAGAAAATTTACTCGCAATTTTCTGTGCACATTTATTGGATACGGGAATGAAAGAATATTTGGAAGTAAAAGATTGGTTAAAAAAAGAGTTACATATTGGTAAAGAAGTGGGAAGAGAAGCAGTCCGAGAAATTATGAAACAGAGAGTATTAGTTTATAAGTCGTAAATTGATGTATGAAAATTATTAATTTATTAGTTATATAGTATTTTATATGGAGCGCAAATATTGGATAAACCTAATATTTGAAAACCCTATAATTATATGCTATAATACGCCACACATATGTACATAGAACAAAGTAGGCTTGAAACCCAAAGACCAGTTACCATGTTTAGAAAATCTAATCCGCTTGGAAATAGATTAATGGGTCACCTTACGAATTGGGCAAACTTTCTTACAATAGAAGGATTACCACGGGTTCCCGTTATTAGCGAATTAACAGGCACACTGGGTGGAGTCGTCACAGTCGCAAGTGAGATGATAGGTCATAGTTCTGCATTTAATCCAGATTTATTTTGGGGCAGAGTTGATCGCAATCTAAAAAGTGTGGTTACAGGTAAGGGTCAAATGACAGACATGAGCCCCCTCCTAAATGCATGGTTTGATGTAATCGTTTCACATTTTAAATCTAGTGAGATGGATGGGTATGCCGCTGACTTTACCCTCACTGGTATGAACGCTATTCTTGCGCGAATGAACGCTCCTTCCATGCAATCTTCAGCTAATATGGAATTGACAGAAAAGATGAAAGAGGCATACGGCCAAATCTATCGCAAACTCGTCACTTCAGATGCATTAAAGGGAGGTTGGAATCAAATACATGCTGATTATTCTCAAAGAATTTCTTCAACAGGTGCGGACGTGAATGTTCCAAATCCAAAAACAACAGTAGACGGAGCAACAGCACCTTCAGGAATTGTGAGTATGTTTTCTACCGAGTTATCTCACGGAACTTTTGGAGTTAATGGCACATTCGGGAAATATCTTACTGATGCGAATGGAAAACATATTTTTGAAACTGAATGGGAAAATTTTGTTGGGAGCCAACAATTTTTAACTCAACCAATTGAAACAAAAGCAAAACTTCTCGTGGAAGCCAGAGAGGTTTTTCCAGCCGCATTTAAAGAAGCAAAAAATCCACATCTTGCAGCGGCTCTTCAAAAAGCATATGTTCAAGCTTCAGCAATCGTTGTAAATCGTGATTATGCTATCTTTCGAACACGCGTCATGACAAAGGCAAATATTACAGCAGAAAGTGCAAATGCTACCTCCA
>JAPLYR010000083.1:0-10152 GCA_026395455.1 Candidatus Roizmanbacteria bacterium
ACTGTTCCTCGGCCTGGGATTGTGAATACGTCCTCAATAGGCATAAGGAATGGTTTGTCTGTTGGTCTGACTGGCTCTGGGAAATAAGTGTCAACTTGGTTCATGAGTTCTTCAATCTGTTTGATTGCTTCTGGATCATCGGCTAATGCTTTAAGAGCAGAACCTTTGACGACTGGAACTGTATCTCCTGGGAATCCGTATTTTGTGAGAAGATCTCGAACTTCCATTTCAACGAGGTCAAGAATTTCTTTATCAGCAACCATGTCAACTTTGTTCAAGAATACGATGATTCCTGGAACGTTAACCTGTTTTGCAAGAAGAATGTGCTCTCGTGTTTGTGGCATTGGACCATCTGGAGCAGAAACAACAAGTATTGCACCATCCATTTGGGCTGCACCTGTGATCATGTTCTTGATGTAATCTGAGTGTCCTGGAGCATCAATATGTGCATAGTGTCTTTTTTCTGTTTCGTATTCTGAGTGATGAAGATTAATGGTGACGCCACGTGCTCTTTCTTCTGGAGCCTTATCAATTTCGTCATATTTAAGGAATTTTGCAAGACCTTTTTTTGAAAGAACGTAATGAATTGCAGATGTTGTTGTGGTTTTACCATGATCTACGTGACTAATGGTACCGATGTTCAAATGTGGTTTGTTTCTCGTAAAAACTCCGTCAGCCATAGGAAATATAATATAAATTAATAAAGAAAAATCTCACTTCAATAGATGAAGTTGCATTTTTTTTCTGATTACTCTATCATAATTCGTAGTATGAAAAAAGTCAAGCACATTTTAACTACCTTTATTCATTCTGTTATCCCTCAAGACGTTTATTATCCCAAATTGCTCCATACTCGGTTCCTATTTTCCCTTAAATACTATGTATTTATCATTACATTACTTGCCCTAACCTTTACAGGACTTGTCTTTTGTCAATTTTCTCCCCTTAAGATGATTAGTTATAAGAATTCTATCGTCAATTCTCTTTCAGCATTTCCTGAAGAGGTCAAAATTACCATAAAAAATGGCGTATTGGAATCAAATCAAAATAAACCATTATTTTTATGGATCTATCATAACAAACAACCACTCTTTGTTTTCATGATTCACACAACAGACACACTCTCAAATTCCCATATTCCTCTTCCTATCGTCTTTCTTGGTGCCGACAAGGTGCAAATCTCCTATAGAGGACATATTATAGTGCGCAGTTACGATTCTTCATGGAATGTAGCTATTACCAAAGAAAGAATTCTTCCTTTTATATCCTCCATCAGTTCTTCTTTCCCTCCTTTTATGTTTTTCTTCTATCTTTTTATGTTGATTCTCGTCCCCTTAGCTTTTATTCTGAGCTCTACGTTCTTTATATTCTTATCATCGTTGTTGGTATTTACTCTTCTTCGAACATTTATTCCACACATTCACATCAAAAAATGTTTTCAAGCAGGTATGCATGGGACTCATATTCCATTGCTTGTTATTATTCTTCTCTATTCATTGTTCCCAACAGCATCTAATATTTTTGTAATCGCCACTGCACTTATTTTTGTCTTTTCTCTCGTGTCGACTTACGAAATGTATAGTAAAGAAGTGGCTCAAATCAAAGGACGATAAAAATGAGATCGAAGACGACAATACTCGCAGTCCTTATCCTCGCAGGTACTATCCCAAAATGTAAGATTTAAAATAGAATCTCTCATCGCATGTATTTGTTGAATAAGTTCTTTTACTTCACTCTCTTCTATCGTAAATGATTCACTTTTTACATCTCCATCAACTGCTGACTCTACAAATTCAATGACCCCTGTGTTCATTTTATACTGACCTTTTTTGTAGAGTGAAAGGAGGAGTTTGTAGAACACAAGTTGGCGATAATAATCTTTATTTTTTGCTTGAGTTGCACCCAGTAATGCATTTCTACTTTTTGCTTTTCCCGTTTTAAAATCGTATACGATAACTTCATGATTTTTTTTCAGCTCAATCATATCTATTTTTCCATTAATAGAAATATCTACGTCAAGATAGATATTAGGAACTACAAGTTCTGATTCACGATTTCCGTCCCACTGCTTCATTCTTTTTTGATAATAAGAACCGATGATCTTTGATCCTTTTTCAGTAAGCGCAATCAAATCTTTTTCTGATGCAGAATAATTTTTTGTTGACTCCATAAAATACTGTAAAAGTTTTTCTTCGTCCCATACGTTGTTATTTTTTTTTCTGTGAAATATAGTCACGAATTTTTTCATGAACTGCAGGTCCAAGTAATAAATAGTATCCTCGAACATCAGGCAGTCGAATAAGGTTTCGAAATACATAGCGCCATGGACAGGTAATAAAATTATTGAGTGCACTCACCGATATTCCATTATGAATAAAGAGAGAGCGAATATACATCTGCATTTCATCTTTATTAAATGAATCTGGTTTTTGTTTTTGTGGAGAAAGACGTGAAATAATTCTTTGTTCTGTCCCACTTGGCAATTCTATTTGTGAACTGGTGTGAATATATTCTTGAGGAATTTCAAAAACAAATCGCGACGGTAACTGTTCTTTTCCTTCTTCGTTTTGAGAGCTATAGGTGATAAGTAATTGTTTTTTTGCACGTGTTATTGCCACATAAAAAAGTCTTCTCTCTTCTTCAATTGTTTCTTCTTTTTCTTGAGTCAATTCTGTACGTGACAAATACTTCCAAGGGATGTGAATAAGAGAGGATTGTCCTCTGGTACTTCCCCAATAAGAATCGGTTGTTTTTGGAATAAAAACATATTCAAATTCAAGTCCTTTTGCTTTATGTGCGGTGGTAATAAATACACTGCCCGCTTTGCGTTTTGTCACTTTTATATGTGGTGCAATAGTGTGTTCTTCAAGGAGTGCTAAGTATTCTAAATATTGTTGTAAGGATAAGAGATGATTTTTTCTTTGTAACTCTTTTATATCTTCATACAACACATGGAGTTTTTCAAGAATGGAGAGTGAATTGTACTCTTTGAGTATTTTCTCCATCAGTCATGATTCATGAAGAAGTTTGATAAAAAACTCATCAATACTTTCATTTTCTGATTGCTTTTTCCAGGCAATTAATTTTTCAATAGTCTGGACAAGAATAGGGGAAGTGCCTTTTTCTTTTTTGAATTCCCATAAAGAACATTTTTGTTTATGTGCACCTTGTATAAAGGTAAAAACGTCTAGTGGGTTTACACTAAAAATATCCATCAAAAGAATGCGAGAAAGATAGGAGTCATCCCCGACAAAATAAATCGCTTTTAACAAGGAAATAATTTTTTGAATGTATACATCGGAAAACACAGATTCATCGGTAGACATGATGGCAGGAATATCATTTTTTTCAAGGACAGAGGTCAATGTTAATAGATCTGCATTTTTTCTTAAGATAACTGCTATTTGTTCATAGGGGATTCCCTCTTTACTCAGTTTTTGTATCAATTGAGCAATCTCAAAATATTCTTGATGGGGGTTACTAAACTTGATAAGTTCAATGGCAACTTCTGGATACAGAGACTTTGCGATGAGCTGAGTTTTCCCAGAAATACTGTGGGCATTATTTTGTATAACTGCGTGTGCGGTGTCAAGAATTTTTTGTGTTGAGCGATAGTTTTCTTCAAGGTGAATAAGGGCTGCACGAGGAAATGTTTTTTTGAAATACAAAAAATTTTCAAGCGACGCACCTTGAAATCGAAAGATAGATTGTTTCTCATCTCCCACTACAAATAAGTTGGGGAAATCATCGATGCTACATATATATTCAATAATAGTATTTTGCGCATTGTTGGTATCTTGATGTTCGTCAACCAAGATGTATTGATATGTTTCTCGAATTTGAGATAAAAACTCATCACTTCTTTTAAATGCCTTAACCACTTCGATAATCATGTCATTAAAGTCATACAGTTTTTTTTCTTGCATCTTTTGTTGATAGATCTCAAAAACGCGTGCAAATTCTGTATTCTTTTCTATATTCTTTATCTCATCTAATGCAAAGCCCTTCATCTTGCCTTTGTATTTTCCTTTAGTGTTGATGAGGTCATCTCGTTTTTCAAAATCACTCTTCCACTTCCCAATTGCCTTCTTAAATTGGCTTGGACTGACTCCCTCTTTTTTGAGGGATGAAAGGGCAGATCGAATGGGATGAAAATAATAGGTAGGATCTCCTTGGGGACGCAGATAAATAAATAATTCACTTTCAATAATCTCTTGGATCATCTGTATCTCTTCGAGCGCACTAATGGGCATGTATGATGCCAAATGATGAAAAATGTCAAAATGTTTTTGAATCAGCTCATTACAAAATCCATGAAATGTATTTATCTGTACACGGAATGCATCGGGACCAATAAGTCCACTTAAGCGCTCTTTCATCTCTGCTGCTGCATTTTCTGTAAAGGTAAGTGCAAGAATATTTTCAGGATTTACTTGTGCTTTTAATAAAATATTTGCGACACGAAGAGTTAGTATCTGTGTTTTTCCAGTTCCAGGACCTGCAATAACCATCACTGGCCCTTCAATTGAGTCCACTGCTTTGCGTTGTTGCTCATTGAGCTGTGTGTATGCTTTTTGGAATGCTGACATGTGACTATTATACTGCGGTATAATACTCTCATGTCAGAGAAAAAAAATTGTCACCCATTTTTGGGTAGGGTGTTTGATTTGTTTATCCCCGTTCTTTCGTGGTTTCTTATAACGCTTCCTCTCTGGCTTTCTCCTTTTCATCCTGCACTCGTTGCCTATTTTATTATTGCCTTTGATCTGTATTTTCTCTATAACTGTTTGGAAACGGTATATTACAGCACACTTTCATACAATCTCCTTCATTCATTCGATAAAATAATATTTCATGAAATAGTGAAGGAAGAGGCAAGTCAAACAAAAAAAATCACCCACTTTATTGTTATCCCCAACTACAAAGAACCACTCTACAAACTCAAAGAAACACTTGACCATATGGTAGCGAATGACTATCCATTTAAAAAAATTGTTTTAATGTTGGCATTTGAAAAGAGAGAGATGGAGGCAGTTGAAAAAGCAGTTGAAATAAAAAAATTGTATGGACATTTTTTTGCAGATATTATTGAGTCCTATCACGTACTTGAAGCACATGAGGAAGCCGGCAAGGCGAGTAACCAAACTGCAGCAGCCCGCATTATTTCGTCCTACGTAAAGGAAAAAGGATTAGATCCAAAAGAAGTCGTATTAACCATATGTGACGCAGATAGTGTTCTTCCCAAAAATTATTTCTCATACCTTACCCATTCCTATGTTCATGATAAAGATAATATTTATCATTTCTACTGGGCACCAGTGCTTCTGTACAACAACTTTTGGCAACTTCCTTTATTTATCCGCATTCAAGCAACACTCTCATCTATTATGCGTCTTGCTTTCTTGTCTCAACGAGACAATCTCATTCAAATTTCCACCTACTCAGTCAGTCTATGGCTTATTCATGAAATAGATTATTGGGATGTTGATATTATTCCAGAAGACTGGCACGTCTACCTCCAAGCATTTTTTAAATTTGGAGACAAGGTAAAGACGATTCCTATTTACACCTTAATTGGGAGTGATGCTGTGTTTTCAGGCAATCTTCTCAAAACATTTACCAGTAGATATGAACAAGAAAAGCGATGGGCATGGGGAGTGAGTGATATTGGATATGCACTGCGACAATCTGTCATAACTCCTCACATACCGTTTAGAACAAAGTTTAAAAAAATATTATTTCTTTCAAAAAATCATTTGTTATGGCCAGTCTCATTTTTTATTCTCACAGTCAGTGCATCTATCCCACCACTTATTAATCCTGCTTTTAAAAATACTGTTCTTGGATTTTTACTTCCTCAACTGTCTGGATTCATTCTCACTATTTCTTCATCGATGATTCTTGTGTACGTGTATATTGATATTAATATCAGAAAAAAAATGAGAGTCGACACCTCTATTGGCTCACTTCCGTTAATGATTATTCAATGGTATTTCTTGCCTTTTATTTCTTTCTTCCTGTCTGCACTCCCAGCACTTGAATCGCACACTCGTATTATTCTGAAGAAAAATATTACATATAAAGTCACAGAAAAAGTATGATGCAATTTCTTTTTACCAAAACACCGTTGGCATATTTTGTTGCAAATTTTTGGAGAGATGAGGCGTTTTCCTATTTGATGGCACGACTTCCAATCCATAGACTTTTTTGGTCAACTGCACAGGACGCTAACCCTCCTCTTTACTATCTTCTTCTCAAAATATGGATGGGAATATTTGGAACTTCTGAGGTTGCACTTCGTAGTCTTTCGCTCATCTTTTTTTGGGCAACGCTGGTAATTATCTATCTCATCATGAAAGATATCTATAAATACACGACAAAAAAATCTCTATTTTATTTACTCTTTTTTATTCTCAATCCACTGCTTCATTACTATGCATTTGAGGCGCGCATGTATAGCATGATGGCATTCTTGGCAACTCTTCTCTTTTATGCTATGATGAAAAAGAATTACAAGCTGTATGCCTACACTGCAATAGCGGCACTCTACACACACTATTTCCTAGTTGTTGTTATTGGATTCCAAGTTGTATTTACATTAATAACAACACATAAAAGAGAATGGAAGCATTTTATAATTCCTCTTTTGAAAACAACATTGTGGTATCTACCTTGGGTTATTGTTCTTCTATTTGCTCGCCCACCTGTGGGGTCTTCCTTTTGGATAGTTCCTTCCACTTGGAATGATATGTCCCTTCTACCGGCTATTATTCTCACAGGGTTTGAAAAAGATAACTGGATGATTGTTCCTTTTATATCTTCTATTTCACTTATTGTCAGTGCAATTATCCTTTTTGGAGCCATTCATCATGTGGTCTATCAAAAGAAAATGCATTTTTTCTTGTTGCTTGGGTGGGCTCTTGGTATTCCGCTTATCATCTTTCTTCTATCCTTTTTTAAGCCCGTTTTTCTTCCTCGGTATCTTATTTTTGCGTCTGTCGGAATGGGACTACTTCTTATTGTGTGTCTTGAAAGTATTAAAAATAAATATGTACGGGCAGCGCTACTTACAACAGTTGTATCTCTTCTTTTGTCCTACACATCCATTCAAGTTTTTATGCGCACCAAAGCACCTGTGAAAAAAACCTTTGTAACGATAAAAAATGAGATGAGAGCAGGAGATGTGGTATATGTCACTCATGAGTATGACTTCCACCCAGCACAATATTATCTTCCCACAAAAGAAGTGTACCTCTATAAAAAAACATATGAGGAACTTCCTTGGTTTGTAGGAAAAGTGTTAATAGATAAAAAAGCCTTTAAAGAAATGCTTCCTTTCTATCCAGCACGAGCCTTCATCGTCAATAACGACGGCTCATATGTTGTCCAATCACTCAAGTAATAGGTTAGGGCAGGGGAAACCGTTTTGCCATTACTCGTACTTCATTTCGTATCTTTTGTATTCCCTTATTGGTTGCGATAAATGCATTAAACTCCTTGAGAAGTTTTAATCGCACTTCCTTTTCACCAGTTGGAAGTCTGTATTCTTTGATTATTGCCAAAATATCCCCCATGAACTTCCCTATTTTTTTCATATCCTTCTCTTTCATTCCTCGGCTGGTTGCGGCTGGTGTCCCAAGTCGCACTCCTGAAGGATAGAAAGGTGAGGACTTCTCCCCTGGTACTGTATTTTTATTCAAAGTCAGACCGGCAAGGTCAAGTGCTCGCTGAAAGAATATTCCCGCTCCTGCCCCCATTGTGTTGGTGAGGTCGACTAAGATAAGGTGATTTTGGGACGTTCCGCCAACAAGCGTCATTCCTTGTCTTTTAAGTTCATCAGCAAGTGCCACTGAGTTTTTGACAATCTGTTTTGCATAGGTTGTGAATTGCTTGGTTGACGCCTCTTCAAGTGCTGCTGCTATTGCTGCTGTCTGATTGTCGTGAGGACCACCCTGAAGACCAGGGAAGACCGCTTTGTTAATTCTGTCTGGCAAGTCTGGGTATGCATCAAGCCCTTTTTTGGTAACCATAATCATGGCTCCACGAGGACCACGAAGGGTCTTGTGTGTTGTTGTGGTGACGATATGAACATGTTCAACTGGACTTGGATGGACTCCCCCCACAATCAAACCTGAAATATGGGAAATATCCGCCGCAAGCACTGCTCCTACTTTTTCTGCAATGTCACTGAACTTTTTATAGTTAAAGATCAGGGGATGCGCAGTTGCTCCAACCCAAATAAGCTTTGGTTTGTGCTCTAAAGCGAGCTTCAAAATGGCATCATAGTCAAACAGGTCGCTTTTGGTTGGGTCTACTCCATATTGGTGACTGACATAGAAAATACCGGTTGCTGACACGTTGTGTCCATGAGTAAGATGTCCTCCTGCGGTGAGTCCTTGACCCATGATGCTGTCCCCTGGTTTACAAACCGCCAAGTACACGGCTAAGTTGGCTGGAGACCCTGAGTAAGGTTGAACGTTGACGAAAGGGACGCCAAAGAGCTTCTTTGCGCGCTCTTGAGCCAATATTTCTACCTTGTCAGCTACCTCGTTGCCTCCATAATAGCGCTTTCCTGGGTATCCTTCTGAGTACTTGTTTACAAATTCTGTGCTCAAATACGATCGAACAGACTTAGATGCGAAATTTTCAGATGGAATGAGCTCGATTACCTCTTTTTGTCTTTTTTTTTCTTCCTTAACGAGTTGTTGAAGTGTTTTGTCTATCATGTAAATTAAATTTAATTAGTAATAGGGGAGCGGACAGGGGAGATTTTATTTTTATGTCATGCGGTGATAATACTGTATTTTATTTCAGAGTGCAAGAAGATTATGGAGTATAATAGGGGTATTATATGATTGGATTACTCGTAAGCTCAAATCTTATACAGCTCGTGGTCTATATTGTGCGGATGCATACCATTCCGCCCCAAATTCCCCTCTTTTATTCCCTTCCTATTGGCGAAGACCAACTTGTGGAGTGGTGGATGATCTTTATTATTCCTTTCCTCATGAATGCTCTTTATATGTTGAATAGCTTCATTTATCACACCTATTTCCATCGAGAAGATTTTGAAAAGTCAGTATTGCGATATGTGAATATGACGGTCATCGTAGTGTGCACATACCTATTTATTCGTATTATTTTGCTTGTTTCTTAACTCGATATGGAATATTTACTTGCATTTGGAATGGCAGCCAGCTTTGCTTACCTACTCACCCCCCCTACTATCTTTTTTGCAAAAAAAATAGGTCTTATTACCGACAGTAAACTGCGCAAACACCCAGCCCACACTCATATTGGTCTTATTCCTCGTGGTGGTGGTCTTCCCCTGTTCTTAGGATTTATTATCACTTCCCTCATATTTGTCACACTAAACAAACTGTATATCGGCATTATTATTGCAAGTACTCTTACTATTATCGTGGGACTGCTTGATGATTATTACGACCTCTCCCCTTACTTCCGCTTTGGAATTAATTTGCTCATTTCTGGAATCGTTATTGGATTTGGACTGGGTATCCCATTTGTATCCAATCCTTTTGGTGGTGTTATCCGTCTTGATACATGGAGAATTACGTTTAATCTGTTTGGTGGTACTCACTCTATCCTCCCTCTTGCCGACTTTATCGCTCTCATTTGGCTGACCTGGATTACCAATATGATTAATTGGAGTAAAGGGGTAGACGGGCAGATGCCAGGGTTTGTTGCGGTTGCCGCTATTTTCCTTGGTCTTCTTTCCCAGCGATTTATCGCACATGATGTAAGCACCACCAATGTTATGTTCTTTGCATTTATTGTTTCCGGAGTATTTGTAGGATTCCTTCCTTTCAACTTTTTCCCTCAAATGATAATGCCAGGATATGGTGGAGGCGCCTTGGCTGGGTTTTGGCTGGGAGTACTTTCTATTCTTTCATTTGGGAAAATTGGAACATTTGTATTAGTGCTAGCAATCCCTATGATTGATGCTTTGTATACATTGGTGAGAAGAATTAGAAAGGGTGTCTCGCCATTTAAAGCAGATCGCGGACATTTGCATCATAGACTCATGGAGCTTGGCTGGGGCAAACGTCGTATCGCTATATTTTATTGGTTGATTACCTGTCTGCTTGGGATCGCAAGTTTATTTTTAAATGGTATTGGCAAACTTATCGC
>JAPLYR010000083.1:10232-15330 GCA_026395455.1 Candidatus Roizmanbacteria bacterium
CTCCGAGCGAGTCGCTACCTATTGTGAAACAGCAGGGATGAAAAAAGCTTCCTCACTGGAAGATGCAAACTATGTGGTGATAACTACCTGCATGATCAAAGAATCTGCAGAAAATAGAGTGTATGGCATGGTGAATAATTTAATTCCGCTGAAAGAAAAAAAGTTGGCAAATGGAGAAGAATTCACAATCGTTATCACGGGTTGTATGACGGGTATGGCTCATAGAGATAAAACGGGAAAGATGTTGAAAGAATTGAAACGAAGAATGCCAGCTGCAGACCAGTTTATTCCCCTGGAAGAAATTGGATTTGAGTTAGCTCCTCTCCGACAGGACAAAGAAACAGCATATATCCCCATCTCCAATGGGTGTAATAACTTTTGTACTTACTGTGTTGTCCCCTATACGCGAGGACGAGAGGTCAGTCGAGCTTTTGACGATATAGTTCATGAAGCACAACATGCATTTGATGGTGGTTATAAAAAAGTGTTGCTCTTGGGGCAAAATGTAAATTCGTATGGATCGGACATCGTATTGGCGGGAAAAAAACAACAAGAATTAAAGCCAGTCTACGTAAAACATTTAGGAAAAAGTCGCATCCCAACTCTCTTCCCTCATTTACTTGAAGCGGTCGCACAGATTGGATTTACTGAGGTAAGTTTTATGTCGAGTAACCCATGGGATTTTTCAGAAGAATTAATTGATATGATCGCAAAACACAAAAATATTACGCGAACGTTTCACCTTGCTGTGCAGTCGGGAGATGATGCTGTATTAAAGCGAATGAACAGGTGGTATACAGCGCAGGAATATGTAGATCTATACAATAACATCAAAAAGAAAATGCCAGAAGCCCACGTCACCATCCACTTTGATAAAGCATATATATCCATTTACTCAAACCGCCGCGGGACCCATGCATACAAATACATTCCAGACGATATTCCTCATGTGGTGAAAGATAAACGATGGAAGATGTTGGATAAACTCGTGAATAGTCAGTACTACGAAAAAATGAGAGCACGAAAACCCTCAAAATAAATCAGAGGCTCCTTTCATAACAGATTTTGCACCCACTCCCCTTTTCCCCAATCAAAATAAATTTATTTTTCTCATAAAAATGGTGTGCCCGTTTCATATTGGTATGAGTGTTAAGTCGGACTCTTATATACCCAGCTTCTTTTGCAAAACAAAGAGCCGTGTCAAGAAGTTTCTGTCCCAATCCCGTCCCTCGATATTCTTTTTGTACAAACATTCTCCTTAATTTTGCCGTGTTCTCTCCCCTATCCAATATACCCACTGTCCCAACTACTTTGTCGCAATCTAACGCAATCCAAAACCTACTGTTCCCCGTATACACTTCCGGAATTTTCTGCAAATCATCATCATCTATTGGTAGGTCACTTTCCTTGATTACTTCCTGGTCCACCAAACACTCCCCCACTAACCGTCCAACTTGGTCTTTGTAGGAAGCTTTATACATCGCTACTTTTATTTCTTTCATAGTTGAGATAATACGTATATAACTAGAAAGCAGAATACAATATTTATCTAGTGAGATCAACAATCATAGGCATATTTGCTTTCATTCCTTTACCAGCTACTACCGCGTGATATTTTTTTAAATTTGGTAGTGTTTGGACCATGTCTTTTCCAACATAATTACCTAAAAAGCTAAAGCTAGTCTCATCAAATGCTTGAAAACATATAACTGTATTACACTGCGTTAAAACAGTTTTTGATACATTTGCTGTTCTTTGAGCGATTACTAGTAATCCAACACCATACTTTCTACCTTGTAATGCGACTTGTGTCATTTTATTTACTAAAGCTTTATTACTTGAATAATCGCCCATTTCACCTAGAAAACTAGTTTCTGGAGTAATAGTGTGCGCTTCCTCCAAAACTAGAGCTGCTTTTATTGGAGAATTTGCATCATATTGATTCTTTGCATAGTTAAAAAGATTTTCTAAAAATTGTTGCGTTTCTTTTAATACATCAGTGGTGTTACTTAATGCGGGTAATTCGAAGATTCCAACTTTACTGTTTCTTTCAGCTAAGTAAGCCACAATATTATCTTTATTGATTAATTTAAATTCAGTAGCACTGAACTTTTTTTTCCATTCACCTGTGAAATCAATGCAGATAATTCTTGTGTCATGTGCAAGGTTGCCTATTATTTTTTGAGTTATGAAAGACTTGCCAGATCCTGTTATACCTAATAAAGCTATATGATGACTTATGGCATCTTTAAGGTTAATAACGGAAGGTAGGGATGTGTTAGGGATAACGCCTAATTTATATAGTGGATATGTTAAAGTTGGAATGTTAATATCTGATGTGTTTGCTTTAAATATTGGAGTATTGATTGATGGAACCCATCCAAATTTTTGAAATGACAGCATTTCTTCTTGCCATTCCCCTAGCTGGATTGCTTCCCCTTCAATAAATCCAGTTTCATTTCTCGCCTCGAGCTTCTCCTTTTCTGTACTACAACCTATTACTTGATAAAACAACCGTTTATCTCCAACATTTAATTCGAGTAAATCTCCCTCTTGAAGGTCATCACTTTTTTTTGAATATTCAAATTTTATTTTCCCAATTGTTGACCCTTCAATTACCACGCCTACTAAATCATTTATTTTTAATTTTTTATCACGCTCAGGATTATCTTTTAATTTATATACGATATTTTTATCTAATTTTTTTTCATTATTTTTTGAAATGTCTAGTTGAAGAACTTTCGCCCATTTTTCTTGATTGAGTAAATAAGTGTCAAAGACAATGCCACTGATGACTGAGTCATTAATATCCTGCATTGAATATCTAAATTCAACAATGTCAAATTTTTGGATACTATTTTTATCGCCAAATAGTTTTACCAAAAATATTTTTTTGGATTGCACTCCAAATATTTCGCCAATTTGATCACTTTTTATTCTCATATTTGACGAGCTAAAACTCGCGTGAAGCTTCTTTGGATTAATTGAGAGAATAAAAAACCATATTATAAATTGTAATACTGTATAAATATTTTGAATTGTGTAATAAGATAGCAAAAAATATAAAAAAACTGCTGAATATAAAAATCTACCTTGTCCAATAATTACCACAATGTTTTTAAGTTTCAAGGCTAATTTATTTTTCCAGTGTAATTCGCTATTTTCTTTATCTGCAAGTGCTAGTGCGGTAATTGACGCTATAAGTATTAATAGCAATAATACTAGTGCCACCCACCAAAAAAGAATATTGCTAAATGAGTTTTTTATCGCCAAAAATACTAATAAAAGAGGAATAGTATTCGTTATTACATTTTTTGGCGAAGTGTAATATGGATCAATAAATAATATTGAAAATAAGACCATGAATATACCTGAATAAAACCAAAGATCTTTTGTTTCAGTGCTTGGTAATAAGGTTCCATAAAAACAATATTGTATGAGTATAAAAACTATCAGAAAAATTCCGAATAAAATAAATCTGTTTTGAATAAAATGTTTAATTTTTTTAAAAAATGAATCCATAATTTATATCACAGATAATTGTCAGTATTCATTGCTGATAATCTCGTACTATCATATACTTAATAAAAATATATTGATAGCAGCAACTACCATTTACCCACTATTTTACTCTTTTTATTTAAAAATCTCATATTTAAACTATTACAAATGTTGTTTTATTACTTTTGCTATACTTTACTCATATGAAAAAAAGCCATATTCACATAATTAAAATGGGTGGAACTATTGAGTTTAAGGACCCAGGATACGAAATAATGAATCAACAAATGATGAAGCTCGATACATCAATTGATAACTATTTGAAAAATATGGTAAAGCCACACTTTTCATATAGTACTGAAAGTGTCTGTGATAAAGATAGTAGAGAAATAAATACTGCTGATCTTGAAAAACTTGCAAAAACTATTCAAATGAGCCCTCATGAGAATATTCTCGTTACTCATGGGACATTTACTATGAAAAATACAGCCAAATTCTTAGATGAGTATTTATCAAAAAATAAAGTTGAAAAGAAAATAGTTTTAACAGGGTCTATGATCCCAATCATTGGCTTTTCTGTTTCAGACGCTGCATTTAACTTGGGCTTTAGCATCGCTTCTTTTGAAAGTATAAAAAGTGGCGTTTACATTTGTATGAATGGTGGAATATTTGATTATGAGGAAGTAAATAAAAACACAGAATTATTGAGATTCGAATAAAAGGTGTATATGCGCATAGAAAAAGTGTCTTGGCAGATGCGTCGTCTGCCAAAAGACAACTTTCCTCAAATATCTCCATACAAACCCATAACGATAGACATAGTTTAAGGTTTATTTAAGTAAGCTGTCAATGTATCGTCCCAAAAATGAAACGAGCTCCTTATGTTCTTCATATACCGGCTCCTCTTTTAGAAGATTCCATATCATCCATACACCTGTCTGCAATCTTAACATTTCTCGATTATTTATTTTTTCTGTACCAATAAAGCTAAAATAATTATCTATTGCTGCAGATATTTTAGGATTAATAGATGTACAAGTATTTATCACGACGTCTCTATTTAGTTCTATATTAATAGATAAGGCAATGCCCACACCAGCAGCAGTAAAAAGAATATCCCAATCCGCAGAAGTTGTTTTACCCTTCTTCATTATCTCTGCCAGATCAGGAAATTTTTTATATATAGGAATATATGACCCAATTGCAGATAAATGAATGAACTTAACTAAATCGGCGGTATCCATAATTACATTAAGTATAAACTTAATAATGAGAGAGCGGTAAATAATTAAGCTGCCGACACGTATTCACTCTCAAACCCTCCTACTTACCCTAATCCAATGCGGATTATCATTGTTTAGCTTAAGTAGTTTTACATGCTGTTTTCATTATTTTAGTTACTGTTAGTTGATTCATTTTGATCTCCAGCATCCACAATCGGTAGACCGCCAGAGGTGCGCAAGAAGAGTGCCCAAAAAACAAGGGCCCGCGCGTGGCGGGCCTTTGTTTTTTTGAAGGAGGCGTGCGTCAGAGGTTCTTGCAGACCAAGTACGTGTTGGTACCTGTTTCCTGATACCCGGTTGCAGCAGTGCCTACG
>JAPLYR010000027.1 GCA_026395455.1 Candidatus Roizmanbacteria bacterium
TGAAACGACAAGCTTATCACTATCTGAAAGTTCTTCCATTCCCAAAATTGCAATAATGTCTTGCAAATCCTTATATCGTTGTAATGTCTTTACAACGTCTCTTGCAACTTGATAGTGTTCTGCTCCTACGACATCTGGGTCAAGCGCTCGTGAGTTAGATGATAATGGGTCAATTGCAGGAAATAGTCCTTGCTCTGCAAGGGATCTTTCAAGATTTAAGGACCCATCCAAATGAGAAAATGTTGCAACTGGTGCTGGATCTGTGTAATCATCAGCTGGAACGTAAACCGCTTGAATTGAGGTGATAGATCCTTTTTTTGTTGAAGTAATTCTCTCTTCAAGCGATGCCATTTCGCTTGCCAAGGTTGGTTGATATCCTACTGCTGATGGGATGCGTCCAAGAAGAGCTGAAACTTCACTACCTGCTTGTGCAAAGCGGAAAATATTATCGATAAAAAGAAGAACATCCATGTTTTTCTTATCACGGAAATGTTCTGCCATCGTAACTCCGGTAAGAGCAACTCTCAATCGATTTCCTGGAGATTCATTCATTTGTCCAAAGACAAGAGCTGTCTTATCGATAACTTTTGTATCCTTCATTTCTCTCCATAAATCATTTCCTTCTCGGCTTCGTTCTCCTACCCCTGTAAAGACAGAAACTCCAGCATGTTCTTTTGCAACGTTATGAATAAGTTCTTGAATAGTAACCGTTTTTCCGACTCCTGCTCCTCCAAAGATAGCTACTTTTCCTCCCTTAATAAAGGGTGCGATAAGATCAATAACCTTTAAGCCAGTTTCAAATATTTCTTGTTCGACTGCTTGTTCTGCAAGTGTAGGAGCGCTTCTGTGAATTGGCATTCTGTCTTTTGTTTTAATCGCAGGTCCCTCATCGATAGCTTCTCCTAATACGTTAAAAATACGACCCAATGTTTCGTCCCCCACTGGTACTTCAATTGGCTTTCCCGTATTCTCAACTTCCATACCTCGGCTTACTCCAAACACATTTCCCATGGCGACTGCTCGCACAAGTCCAGGTTCAAGAACTGCCTCAACTTCAAATACTGTTCTTCCTAATTTTTTATCTTCTAAAACAAGAGCATCATAAATACCAGGTGTGGCATTTTCTGGAAATTGAACATCGACCACCACTCCTCGAACCGCTGCAATAATTCCTTTTATCATACTCATATGTGTAAACATTAAAATTATTAATTTGAAATTTCAAATTTTTAATCAATTTTAAATTGAATAAAAATTAAAAATGTAAAATTGAAATTTAGCCCGCCTCAACAGACTCCTTCGCGGTAATCATATCCAATAATTCACTTGTTATTTTTTCTTGTCTCAGCTTATTTCCCAACAATGTTAAGTTATAAATAACATCGTTTGCATTGTCAGTTGCATTCTTCATTGCAATCATTCGAGCGGAATGCTCTCCAGCTTCTGATTGAATAATAGCATTTCTCACTTTTTCTTCTACAAAACTGCGCAAAATTCTTTCGATAATCTGCGAAGGAGAAGGTTCAATAACATACTCAATATATTCTTTTTCTTCTATTTTTTGATCAAGCTGTAATTTATATGGCAAAATTTGTGCAAGTATCGGTTCTGTTTTAAGTGTTGAAATATAGCTGTTATACAATACAAAAACTCGTTTATATTGTCCTTTTAAAAATGTCTCTAATGCAAAGGTTATTACAGCAGTGACATTGTTAAGAGGCGCTGTGTGAGAATAATCTGCCAATATATCTCCACCTGTTTTTGAAAGAAATTGAGCTCCCTTTTTTCCAATAGTAATAAACTTACTATTTTGAATGTCAATATTATTTGCAATGTAGCGGAATAAATCGATATTAAAAGATCCACAGAGTCCTTTATTCCCTGTCAAAACAACAACTAAGTCTTGAGCATTGTCAGGGGCATGAGTCACGAGAAGTGGAGAGTTTAAAACATTTACTTTTGTCATAACTTTTTTTATGACAAGCTCTAATTCTTGCTGATATGGTCTCGCTTCAATTGCTGCTTGCTGAGCTTTTTTCATTTTAATTGCGGAGACAAGTTGCATAGAACGGGTTATTTTTTTTACGTTAGATACGGACTTCGTTTTTTTTCTTACCTGTCTGACATTCATATTAGGTTATGCTTCTACAAATCCATCAGCAATATTTTTTACAAATGGTGCTAAGAGCTCTTCAATATGTGGCGTGACAACTTTTTCTCGTTCGATAAGGTGAATTAATTTTTCTCCTTGCAAGCGCAAAGATTTTACCAATTCATTTTCAAAATCAGTTACTTTAAGCACTGGGACCTCATCAATATATCCCTTGTTAGCAGCCCAAAGCACAACGATTTCTTCTCCCAATCGATATGGTTTATTTTTGTCCTGCTTCATGAGTTGAGTTACTTTTGCACCTCTGTTTAACAGTTTTTTTGTGTCCTCATCAAGGTCACTTTCAAACTGTGAAAAAGCTGCCATTTCTCGGTACTGAGCAAGATCAAGTTTTAGTCTTCCTGCAACTTGCTTCATTGCTTTTGTCTGAGCATTTCCTCCTACGCGGGAAACGGAGATACCAATGTTAATTGCTGGGCGAATGCCAGCATTAAATAAATCTGTTTCCAAAAATATTTGTCCATCAGTGATTGAGATAACGTTGGTTGGAATATATGCGGACACATCTCCTTCCAATGTTTCAATAACTGGGAGGGCAGTAATAGATCCTCCTCCTTGTGAGTCTTCAACGCGACATGCTCTTTCAAGAAGTCGTGAATGAAGGTAAAAAATGTCACCTGGATATGCTTCACGACCTGCTGGTCTGCGAAGAATAAGTGATACTTGTCGATAAGCCCATGCATGTTTGGAAAGATCATCATAGATAACTAAGACATCTTTTCCTTTTGCCATGAAGAATTCAGCAATTGCACTCGCGGTGTATGGAGCCAAGTATTGCAAAGCGGCAGGGTCAGATGACGATGCACTTACAATAATGGTGTAATCTAAAGCTCCTTGTTTTCGAAGTAATTCGGAAACAAGTGCGATTTTAGAATTTTTTTGTCCAATACCACAGTAAATACAAATCACATCCTGTCCTTTTTGATTGATGATTGTATCAAGAGCGATGGTAGATTTTCCAGTTCCTCGATCTCCAATGATAAGTTCTCGCTGACCTCTTCCGATTGGGAAAAGTGCATCGATACTTTTTATTCCTGTTTGAAGAGGAACATTTACTGGTTTTCGATATACAACAGATGGTGCAACCTTCTCTACTGGGTTCCATGCATCTGCTGGGAGTGGTTCTCCACCATCAAGTGGTTGACCAAGAGGGTCAACTGTTCTTCCAATCATTTTTTCACTTACCGGAACAGAAAGAGTGTATTTCAATGCTTTCACTTGTTCTCCAGATTTTATCGTTAAATAATCTCCCAGAACAATAATTCCTACAGAATCTTCCATCATGTCAATAATGTATCCCTTGACGCCACTTTCAAATTCAACGACTTCTCCATATCCAGCTTTATCCAATCCTTGTGCCAACGCAACACCGTCTCTTATTTCTTGAACTACACCAACCTCATCGGTTTTGTAGTCTAGCTTGCTATTTTTAATTTCGCGTTCGATTTGTTCTAAATACTGATCAATTGCTTTCATAGAGCTGTTTTTTTAATAAATGTAACGCGTTGCGTATGGATAGATCGATAACTTGTGATCCGGACTGAATAACAAACCCACCTATGACAGTTGGGTCTATCTTATTTTCTACCTGAGCAGATGCATATTTGGGGAATTGAGAAACTATTTTATGCATTTCGTCTTGTGACAGACTATATGCTGAAATAACTTTCACCAATTCCTTTTGAGCCAAAAGCTCGCTGGCAAATGTTTTTTTTAGTCGTTCTTTTACTTGTGGATCAAGGCGCATACGATTACTTTTTTGCTAAATTGCTAAGTACTTTTGCATTAACTTGTTTCTGCATGTCCTCAGTAAGAAAATCTTTCAGGACATGTTCAACAGTCATAACGCTTACTTTTGCAAGAGTTTCTTTATATTGTTTTTCCATTGCGTGTCTTTCCTCCTCAATTTGTTTTGAGGCTCTCTTTACGATTTCTTTTGACTCTTCCTCTGCTTTCGCAAGGAGAGATACTCGCTCAAGTTCTGCGGCGTGTCGCACTGCCTTGAGACTCTCTTCGGTTTTCTTGTGTATCTCTTCTTTAGATGCCTTTTCTTGGAGAGCCAAGACTTCTCGTTGTTTTTCAACCTCTTCGTTCATCTTCTTTCGATTTGCATCTTTCATCTTTTCGCCTTTCATAACAGATACAAAAGGACCTGCTATAAACTTCTTATAGATAAAAAAGAACAAACCAAAGTTAATGAGCTGAGCGATCAATAATTTTATATCAA
>JAPLYR010000042.1:0-6071 GCA_026395455.1 Candidatus Roizmanbacteria bacterium
GTACTTGTTTCTATTGAAAAAACAATCATTGGTGAAAAGGGGGAAGTGAACGCAATGGTAAAGGGAATTGAAAAAGTAAAAATTGTGGAATATACCAAGGAGGTACCTTATTTTGAAGCAAAAGTCGAGCAGGTCCCAGAAGTAGTTGAAGTAGGAGATGAGATTGATGCAATGGTGAAATACATTTCTCAGCAAATGAAAAAGGCAATTAATCACGGGAAGGCAGTCGACTTCGTGTTTCTCATGAATATTCTCAATGTATCAACACCTTCAGATTTTTCTTATCAAATTGGAGCAGTTCTTGAACTGAAAGAAGATGAGCGCCAAAAACTCCTTGAAGAAATAAGTCTTAAAAAACGACTGCAGCTTGAGGTGGAATATATCAATAGAGAAGTAAAAATATTAGAGATAGAACAGAATATTTCTGCTAAGACTCAGAAAAAATTTGAGAGAGGCATGAAAGAAACTTTCTTAAAAGAAAAAATGAAAACAATTGAAGAAGAGCTTGGTGGGGGAGATGAGACAAAAGAAACAAAAGAATATGAAATAAAGATTAGAAAATCCGGAATGCCTCCTGAGGTTGAAAAAAAGGCACTCAAAGAGTTAAAGAGACTAGGAGGAATGTCACAATTTAATCCAGAGACATCATACGTTAAGAACTATCTCGATTGGCTTATTGAACTTCCTTGGAAAAACGATGTAGGAAACGCAATTAATGTAAAAGCTGCAGAGACAATTCTGAATGAAGATCACTATGGACTGAAGAAAATTAAAGAAAGAATTCTTGAATATTTAGCAGTACTTGAACTTCGTCGATCAAAGGAAGAGGGAAAAGAAAAAGGAAAAGAGGAAAAGAAAAAAGTATTTCAACCAACAATTATTTGTTTCGCTGGACCTCCTGGAGTTGGAAAAACTTCATTGGGTCGTTCAATCGCACGTGCTCTGGGAAGAAAATTTGTCAAGGTTTCATTGGGAGGAGTTAGAGATGAAGCGGAAATACGAGGGCACAGAAGAACATATGTGGGAGCAATGCCAGGACGTATTATTCAAGGCATCAAACAAGCAGGAACAAAAAATCCCCTTTTTATGCTTGATGAAATAGATAAAATCGGAAGAGATTATAGAGGAGATGCATCAGCAGCTCTTCTTGAAGCTTTAGATCCAGAGCAGAATCATGCATTTTCAGACCATTATCTTGAAGTTCCTTACGATTTGTCAGATGTATTTTTTATTACTACAGCGAATATGTTGGATACTATTCCAGACGCGTTGCGTGACCGTCTCGAAATTATTCATTTCCCAGGGTACACAGTTGAAGAAAAATTCCATATCGCAAAACAATATTTGGTAAAAAAACAACAAGAAGCCCACAGCATTACAACAAAAGAAGGTTCAATCAATGATGGCGCATTGAAACTTATGATTAGTCGCTACACAAGAGAAGCCGGTGTCCGAGAACTCGAGAGACAAGTTGCAACAGTATTTAGAAAACGAGCACGAGAAATTGTAGAAAAAAAAGATGTGGTCTCAATTGTGAATGCTGAAAAACTTCCATCTTATCTTGGTCCATTTAAGTATTCTAAAAATGTTCTAGAAACAAAAAATACTATTGGTATGTCTACTGGTCTTGCATGGACTCAAGTGGGAGGAGAAGTTCTCTTTATAGAAGTTGCAATCATGCCAGGAAAAGGTGGGTTAACTCTTACAGGGCAATTGGGTGACGTGATGAAGGAATCATGCCAAGCAGCCCTATCATACATTCGTTCTCGATGGGATAAATTTGGACTTGAACAAGATTTCTATCAAAAAATTGATATTCATGTCCATGTTCCTGAAGGAGCGGTACCAAAGGATGGCCCATCGGCAGGATTAGCTATCACGACAGCAATGATTTCAGCACTTACAAAAAATCCATTCAGAAAGGATGTCGCTATGACAGGTGAGATGACTCTTCGTGGGAGAGCACTTGAAATTGGAGGGTTAAAAGAAAAAGTAATTGCAGCACAAACCGCCGGTGTAAAAACGATCATCATCCCAAAAGACAATAAAAAAGACTTAGAAGATATCCCAGATAATGTAAAAAGTAAAATTAATTTTATATTTGTAGAACAAGCCGATGAGGTATTTCCTATCGCTTTGGAAAACAAAATGAAATAAATTAAGCAGTTGTCAAAATCTTTTCCCGAATCGAATAAATAAGGTTATAGATAGGGTATAGAATGGGGTTGATGACTAAATCAAAGCCTGCTGATAGGTGAGTGAACTGAGTGCCATATCCCTCCTTAAAGCGGGTAAATCCAGCCCAAGGATGAGATTCTGAATAGGTGGGAGGAAGAGATCCCCACATATCAAATGTTTCAGCTCCAAGTTTTTTTCCGAGTTTTATTGCTTCCCACATAAGAAGATTGGGAGCCATTACATTTTTGTGAAGAGTTGATGATCCTCCGTATAAATAGTAGAACCTCTTTTTAAATAAAAGAAGTTCATATGCTGCCAAGGGTACATCCCCTAGAAATGCGACTAAGATATGTCCTTGTGAGTCTTTGACAGAATTCCAGATCGTTTGGTGATACGCAGGGGAATGACCATGATAATGTTGTCTTTTACAGGTTTCAAAGTATAGTTTTTCAAAAATGCTGTATCCTTCAGAGTTTGACAACTCCTTGATAATAACACCTTTTTTTTCAGCAAGACGAATGTTATATCGAGTTTTTGATTTCATATTTTTTAATAGCTCATCTTCAGTTTTTGTGAGATCAAGCGTCTGTGTCCATTCTGGAAAAAGTGAATGAGGAGATTTACATATCTGTGAATTTGCAGTTTCAAGCCTATTCCCATCCTCATAGGATACATAGGGCTCCATTTTTATAAACAGTAAGTTATTTTTTTTGCCAAACTCATAGAGTTGTTTTAACACTGACTCTGAGGGCACAGTAGAGCGAGGGAGATATCCAATAGAAAATGGAGAATAAGGAATGGGATGAATAGTAAATTGAAAAACATGTTCATTATCTACTATTTTTTCTACACGTGTACCCAATTTTTTTCGGGCTTCGCCCCATTCAACCGATTGCATTGGATGATCTGCTAGTGTGTTCATACTTGTATAGCTATTGTATCAAATAAAGTAGCCATAGAATCTCCGGCTATTTTTGGATTATCAGTCATGATAAATGGATGTGTCATCGGTCCATAAAATCCACCATGATTACCCTTATTTTTTTCAAAAGCATAGACCATTTTGTCTTTTACATTCCCAAACACAACAAGATCTCCATTATTAGGAAAAGTTGCATAGTACTGAAATGAGTGAATGATTCTCTCAATTTCTTTATGGTCAGTAATGGGGAATGGCGTCCCTTTTATCTCATATGAATTATTGGCGTTCAATACAACTGAACCCTTTTTCCCATAGAGAATATAGGAAGCGGGGCTTGTTCTGACAAGTACCCATCCGAAAGCTTCAGAAGTGAGTATCCCTTCAATAAAACCAGGAAACACACATCTTATTTTTTCTTCATTAACACTATCTTTCAAATAAGTTGAAAAATAGAGTTGCAAAGTACTTCCCGCAGGGACCACATATAATTCTTTACTCTGCATATTTGGGATAAACCCCCCAAATGTTTTAAGTACAGTATAACTTTCATTATTGAGAGCTTTTTTTATATCAACAGTACTTTGTTCACTGTGAAGATCGTACGGAATACATTCCGTTTGGCCATGATCTGAGAGAAAAATTACATTATAAGATCGCTGTGCATTTTTTGTATAATGCACAATTCGTTTTATATATCGATCAATGAGTCTTAACGTGGAAAGAGTTGTTGGATGGATGGGACCGTGCTCATGTGCATATTCATCATACAAAAGGAAGTCAACAAAGATTCTTTTTGTATTTCTCATTATCTCTATTTCTGTCAGGAAGCATGAAAATTGTCCCAATACTATACGTGCAAATGTTTCTTCTGCAGATTGTCTATTTGCTCGCCTATAGAGAATAATTGTTTTGAGAGTTAAGTACAGCGTCCGCATAAGTTGAACTGGATAGAGGAGTGCCATTAAAAAATAATGAGCTGTTTTTAACAAGTAAAGAGAACGTGAAAACGCAAGGTTTCTCCCCGACATATTTAATTCAGTTGCTCCACCTGAATAAACTCCCATAACAACAGAACCATTTTCAAGTAGATTTCTTTTTTTTACATAGGCATCTTCAAACTCTGTGAGCTCAAGACTTCTATTACCTCTGACAAATTTTTGTAATTGTCGATCATACCAAGTAAATCCTGGAATATTGTAGTTATTTCCGTAAAATAAAAGTGCTTCAGTTGCAGTTGTTGACGCAGGTAATCCACAATAATAGTTGCTTAATTTGTATTTACCATTACTTAGTTTTTTTAATGTTGGGCAGTATTTTTTTTTGATTGCATAATTGAGGGCGTCAATACTCAGTCCATCTATGAGGACAATAATAGTTCCTTTTTCTTTGCCAATTACTTTTTTACTACTCAAACCAAATAGGAGAAGTGAAAGTTTAAATAGTATTTTTCTCATATTTTTGTAGAACTTTATAATATACTTCTTCAGTCTGCTTTGCGACGCTTAACCATGAATAATTATTACGATGAGCCAAACACCATTCTTTAATACTCTTTATTCTTTCCGGATTTTGTAATAATGACCGAAGGGCGCCAGCAAGAGCCGTGTCATTTGCCTTTACAACTTTCTTTGAAGGAATCATTAATAAATCCAACAATAGGAAGTCCAGCGCTGATTGCCTCCAATATGGCAAGCGGAGCTGCCTCATTAACATACGGTGCACAAAACACATCTGCAGCACTAAAATATTTAAAGCGTTTAGAGCCTTTTAACTCGCCTAGGTAATGCACCGTTTTTTTTAATTTATGACTTTTTATAAATTCTAAAACATCCTCTTTCTCTTTACCGTCTCCAATAATGGTTGCGGTGAATGGAATCTTATCTTTTTTTATTATTTCAAGCGCTCTCAACAAGTGTAGAACTCCTTTTCGACTTACCAACCGTGCAACAAATAAGATATTGGGAACTGTATTTATAGATTGTTTTGGTTTAAATGAGAGTGTGTCTACTGCATTGGGAATATTTATCTGAAACACACTGGAAGAACAAATGTCTTTCCAACGCGCACGAGTAACTGAAGAAACAAAAATAGCAGCTTGAACTACACGCGAAAATTGTTCCTTGAAAAGTGGTATTACCCCATTGACAAGATTGAGTATTGAGACATCGTCCCATGCTGTATGAAAGGTTGTTACCATTGGCATTTTCAACTGATCAATTATGGTCCATGCCGCACTTGGGATATTAGGCTCATGAATATGTACAAGATCAAACTTTTTTTTACTAAACACAGATGATAGGTCTAATGGGATTTTGAGTGCGTTAATATAGGTATAGGTTCCTCCAGGTATGGGGATATCAATAATCGTACTGATACTCTTGTAGTGTGTAAATCGATGATCAATCCCCTCTGGTCCAAATATATTTACAGTGTGACCCATTTTTCTTAAATAGGCACTGAGATAGAGTACATGCTCTTGTACTCCGCCAGCAATAGCAGGATTAGAGGACATCACCATTGCTATTCGAAGTTTTTTCATTCGTTTATTGATTGTAAAATATGAAGTGTATTTTTCCCTGTTTCCTCCCAGGAAAAGAGTTCGATTCTTTTCTTACCTAAGGTAATAAGGCGAGCAACCAACTCTTTATTAGTAGTAATAGAGTTCATTTTTTCTACTAAATCATTGCTATTTTTTGGATCAAAATAGAGACATGCCTCTCCGCCTATCTCAGGTAAGCTTGAGCTAAAGGAAGATATAACGGGGCACTCATGTGCCATTGCCTCCAGAAGTGGAATGCCAAATCCCTCATAGAGTGATGGCAAAATAAATGCTGCAGCTTTTTTATATAGTTTGTCTTTTTCTTCATCTGACACAAATCCTGGGAACAAAATATTCTGTTCCATTTCTAATTCTTTAACTTGTTTAAATATATTTTCGTAAAGCCACCCTTTTTTTCCGGCAATAATCAGT
>JAPLYR010000042.1:6110-7433 GCA_026395455.1 Candidatus Roizmanbacteria bacterium
ATGTGTTTTATAAAATTCAGTAAAAGCTGTAATCAAAGTGTTTAGATTTTTTCTTGGTTGTACCGTTCCAATGTAGAGAAAATATGGATAAGGGAGTTTATGTTTATGTGTATCAGAATCATGAATGGGATTAGTATACCCGTTATAAATTACTGATATCTTTCCATCTAAGATTGAGTATTCATGGATAATATCTTTTTTTGTTGTTTTTGATACTGCAATAATATGTTGGCTATTTTTTAACGCATATTCAGTCCAATTTTTTAACTGAAATAAGTCTTTTTTTAAAAATTCAGTTGGAAAATACAAATAGGAAAGGTCATGAATGGTGACAATAGTTTTGAATGGGCAGAATCGAGGAATATAGTGAGCAGGTGAAAAAAACACGTTTAAGTAGTTGCCCTGTAATCTATAAAGCCATAAATGGAATGGAAGAAATAACTGAGACCAAAGGGTTGGGCCCCATATAACTTTATATTTAAAATATTCCGTTTCTTTTGGAAGTTCTACAGACGGGTTATTGCGTAAATAAACTATGAATTGTGTGTCGTTTGAAGCCTGAGACTGAAAATAGGTAAGCAAGTTAAGCGTATAAACAGATACGCCAACTTTATGGATCACATTTGCTTCGTTCCCATCAATTCCAATAATAGTTTTTTTCATAAAACGACAGTTATGAGTGCAATACTTTCATCAATCCATCATAGTATCTTTTCCAGGTAAATTGCTGAGAATATTCAAACCCTTTGTGTGCAAATTGAGATCTCAAACCTTCATCGCTAATGAGCTTTGCGAGTGCCGATGACATCTCTTCAATAGAAAGAGGATTAAATAACAATCCATTATTCTCTACTAACTCAGCCAACGAAGAATTATTAGATACAGCAACTGCTCGCTCATGCATCATCGCTTCAATAACTGGATATCCAAATCCTTCCCAGAGAGAAGGGTATACAAAAAATTGAGATAACTCATATAAAGCATGCAACTCTATTTCGGATACGTATCCAGTAAATTTAATTGATTCGTGTTTTTTTTGATTGCTTTTGTCGTCCCATCCCTCAGGGCCCACGATGACCAAGTCCCAATTATTGTTATCCAGCTTTATGAAAGCATCAATAAGTCGGGAAATGTTTTTACGTGGTTCTATTTTTCCAACTGACAAAATAAATGGCTTTGACAAATTATATTTACTTACGACTTTAGATATGATTTCTTTTGTAGGTTTTTCAATTTCGACACCAGAATATAATGGGGTAATCTTTTCAGGAGAAATGGAGAAAAAATGAGATACATCGTTTTGTGTAGCTTTAGAGGGTGTAA
>JAPLYR010000042.1:7462-8591 GCA_026395455.1 Candidatus Roizmanbacteria bacterium
ATGATTCTCGTCTGACCCAATTCATTCGTTTTTTTTGAGTCTCTAATATTATTTTGTGGACCGTTTCAGGGTAGCGAAGATATGCAAAATCATGGACAATTGTTGCCTTCTTACACTTGGAAGGTGGTTCTGTCCAGTCAGAACAAATAAAGACGTCAAGTGGTCCTGTAAACGTCTCAATAGGGATAATATGAAGGGTGTTCCAGAGAAACGAAAGGATAGCTGGAGGCAAGGGAAGATAGATGTATTTATGTGAAGAATTCTTTATTTTATTCAAAAGCTCTTCATTTATTTTTCCTCGAAATGAAGAAAAAAAGAATGTCCACTTGTTTGTTGTGTCATACTGAAGAATTGTCTCGATGAGACCCTTGGTAAATCTTCCAACTCCTGTACCTTCATATATGACCTGCGAAATGTCGATGCCGATATTCATGATTTTTTTATTTGTTTGTATACGATTTCCAATTTATTAGCAATATACTTCCAACTATATTCTTTAACAGCAAGATCATAGGAACGTTTTCGCACTGCTTCATAAAGAGTAACATCTCCTAATATTCTTAGTGTTTGTTCAACAAATTCATCTGGGGTGTTAGCAATGAGAACATGTTTATTATTTTCTAAATTAAGTCCTTCAACTCCAGTTTGAGATGAAATAACAGGAAGACCACTCGCCATTGCCGCAAGTATTTTCAATCGCGTTCCCCCAGGACCAAAGATAGGAGCAATAAAAAGTGTCGATGTTTTATAAAGGCGCAAAACTGTATCTGAATCATCTTGAGCAAGACTGATCACTTCAATATTATTCCCACTTTTAAGCGGGAGTTTTTTATGTGCATTTTGACCTGCAACAAGAATCCTGGCTTCAGGAATTCGTTTATGAATGATTGGCGCAATTTTTTCTGCAAGAATAGTTACTGCCTCAGTGTTTTGGAGCCAGTCAAAATTACCAATAAAAAGAATAGTTGGTTTTTTAAGATTTTTTGGAGCTAATTTTTCTACAAACATTTCATCGCCAGCACAATTGGGGATAATAACCGGATTAATAGTTGGTTCCAGTGAGCGAATTTCTTTTCTATCTGCTTCAGATACTCCGCCCACAAGAAATGCTTTTTTCCAATAATATCGT
>JAPLYR010000042.1:8599-10568 GCA_026395455.1 Candidatus Roizmanbacteria bacterium
AATAATTTGGATGCCAACAAGAAATATTATTACAGAATTTGTTATAAAAAAAATGATGAATCCGGTTTTACAAAGAGCAATATTTTAAGCTTTCACACACAAAGAAAAAAGGGAAGTGAGTTTACAAAGTGTTGATATACTTTATATTCAATAGTTTGTTCAACTAAAAAAATAGGAGTAGTTGTATTTTTAATATGAGGCATGATATAAAATGTTTCAGCGTGAATAACATCAAATACTTCATTCTTTAATACGGTGTCTACTGCTATTTTTGCTTCATTGGAATAATTTCTCACAATGAGAAATGGATCAGAAGAAGTAAGTGCTTTCCAAATTGTCTTAAACTGCCATGGTTTTTCTGGTCGTTTACAAAGAATAATATGCTTACAATAATTCTTAAGTGCAGGAATATATTGCTTATCTTTATCGTTTTTATATAAAGATATCAACGTTATCTCATTATTCTTGCTCAGATACTTAAGTAGATTTAAGGTACGAATCTGCCCACCCGATGCAGGTGGGTAGGGGACATACGGAGTCAACATCAGAATCTTCATAGGGCAAACAAAGCAAATTGATTATTTTCAAACAGCTTTTCATAGTTTTCAAGAGAAAGCTTTTGGATGATCTCTCGCTTATCTGTCAAAATGAATTTATATCCCATTTTCTTCATTTCGGCTGTTTCTCGATATAGGAGCGGAGCTCCTTTTCTATCTGCAAGATATAACAATGTTGTATCTCCCATTCTATCTGCAATCACTTTATCAGTTGGCTTAGTGAATGTTTTGATTATTTTTGCCATCAATAACAAATCCTGAGGAATCACATAGTACCCCTTAACTTGATACCAAGAGAAAAGGAATGATGCAGAGAAGATGAGAATAATAAGAGGAGTTGTAAGTACAGGGTGGAGAAATGTTTTGGTTGACTCAATAATAAGTCCAACTCCTAGTCCGATTGCAAGTGCAATTGCCGGAAACGCTATTACTTGATAGTATTCGTGTTGAACGTTTCCACCTTGAAACACAAAGATGTAAATAAAGCCTGCAGCAATGATACTTAATGGAAGTAACGTCTTTTGTTTTCTCATAATTCCGAGAATAAAAAAAGCCGTTAAATATCCACCCATAATTATATTGTTAAGTCTCTCGTAAAAGATCCATCTGAAAAATGCTGGACGCATGAATATTTCTTTCTGACCTTCGGAAGTATTAACCATTGTAAAAAGCCAGTTACTTGCGGGGATTCCCTCAGGATAGTTAGTAATATAGTATCGCCACATAAGAAGTGGAGCTGCCGCAAGAATAAAATAGAGAAATACATGTAGTTGTTTTGGAATGCTATATTTGTACTTTCGCGCAAACAGGACCAGCAGTGGAAGACCATAGAAAGCTGTTGTTGGCTTTATAAGGAGTGATACTGCAAATGAAATACTTGAAAGAGAAAACCAGAGAATTTTTTTCCCTCTTGTCTTTTCAGTAGTGAAAAGATGGAGAAGGAAAATGGAAAAAATTGCTAAAGAAATTGCAGGGGTTTCAGGAAGAATGACTCGAGAAAAAAAGACAAAAAAAGGCATAATCGCATAAGTTATTGCGGTAAAAATTGCAGCAGGTCTACCTGCCTCAGCAAGCGCAAGGTAGTAGAGTGAGCCAATACAGAGAAGAGAGAATAATACTGCAACAAGACGAGCCCATGTTTCAAGAGATAAAAAGGGCATAGCCATGTGCAGACCTGCAAAAGACGCATTGTATATAGGAAATTCAACAAATCGAAGTCCTTTAGGATTATCTACTCCAGATTGTAGGTTTGATAGATCATCGTAGGTAGGCATGAAAAACTGAAAGCCAGTTCGTTCAAAATTTCGTCCAACTGCAGCAGTATCCGCTTGACGCCAAGAATGAAAGTCGGCGAGTGGTGCATCAATTTTATATAAACGAACTACAAACGCTACTAATAAAATTAATCCTAG
>JAPLYR010000050.1:0-5930 GCA_026395455.1 Candidatus Roizmanbacteria bacterium
CGCTTGGAGTACGACTTCCGGCAAATGAGTGGATCCAACAACTTGTTCACACTTTTGGAAAGCCATTAACAGCGACATCTGCCAATGTTTCAGGCAGACCTCCACACTATGATCCGCAAGGGTTTATAAATGAGCTTACAGAAGAAAAAAGGAAGCTCATTGACTATGTGGTTGATCAAGGTAAGTTGCCAAGAAATAAACCTTCAACCATTATCGATCTTACGGGGAGTTCTTTACAACTTCTCAGACACGGTGACATTCTTCCTGAATCAAAAAATACATTTATCTCAAACAGTGCTCAGGAAACCAAAAAGGTTGCGGTGCATCTTGCAGAAAAATATGCAAAACTATGCATGCAAAAACCAGTCGTGTTTATATTGGAAGGAGAAATGGGAGTAGGAAAAACTGTTTTTGCACAAGGATTAGGAGAATTTTTGGGGATAACAGATATTGTTTCGCCAACGTACGTAATCTACTATGAATATCCTGTGAAAAAAAAGTCAATTACGATGTTTCTTCATGCGGATCTATACAATATTGAGGAGAGTGAAGAATATGCACATCTCGGGTTAGAAGAATATTTTAAAACACAAACAATGATCTGTATTGAATGGGGGAATAGAATTGGTCCATTATTTGATTTTGTAAAAAAATCATCTCATGTTGTTATCGTTGAAATGTCATATAAATCAGAAAAGCAAAGAACACTATTAATTAAAGACATACACGAATGAATATTCTCGCGATTGACACATCATGTGACGAAACAGCTGTTGCAGTAACAAACGGGAGAAAGATACTATCTAATGTTATCTATTCCCAAGTACTCTTACATCAAAAATGGGGTGGTGTAGTACCGTCACTTGCAAAACGAGCCCATGAAGAAAGGATTGATGAGGTTATTGCCTTAGCTGTAAAAAAATCTTCACTCGATTGGAAAGATATTGACGCTATTGCCGTTACACAAGGTCCAGGTTTAGCTATAGCACTTGGTGTTGGTATTTCTAAGGCAAAAGAACTTGCACAAAAATACAATAAACCTCTCTTAGGGATTAATCACTTAGAAGGTCATCTGTATTCTGTGTTTGCTCAAAATAGCAAAGGAAATCCTAAAAGAGAAATGGTATTTCCCTATTTGAGTATGATTATTTCTGGAGGTCATACAGAATTTATCCTTTGGAAAAATCATTTGGATTATGAACTTCTGGGGAGCACATTGGATGATGCCGCAGGCGAAGCACTTGATAAAGCAGGAAAATTGCTTGGGTTTGGTTATCCTGCAGGTGCAGTTATAGAACGTCTTGCCGATACAGTAAAACAAACTGATCCCTATGAGTTTCCTCGCCCAATGCTTCACAGTAAAGATTTAAACTTTTCTTTTTCAGGTCTCAAAACAAGTTTTTATTATTTTTTAAAAAAACTTTCTGAAGAAGAAAAAAATACAAACATAGCACTGCTTGCGAGTTCATTCCAAGAAGCGGTATTTGATACGATCATTCATAAAGCTGAAGATGCAATTAAAAAAACCGGTGTACATAACTTAGTGATTGGTGGAGGTGTTTCTGCAAATACCTATTTAAGAAAAAGGTTTAGGACATTAGTCAAAAAGTACTCAGGTATAGTATATTTCCCAACAATAAAATCGCTAACAGGTGATAATGCCGCAATGATTGGTATTGCAGCTTGGAAAAAAGGAGAGAGTACATTATTTTCATCTCAAGATCTCGAACGCGAACCTAGGATGAAAATTATTTCTACTTGCAAATAAATAATGAATAAGTTAAACTAACACTACCATAGTATATGTTAAAACTAAGCAAAAAATCTGATTACGGACTTCTCGTCATTTCCAAGCTTCTTCATACAGATGATTTCGTCTCTTTGTCAAAATTAGTTGAGCATACCAATTTGCCACTTCGCTTTTTAGCAAGGATTAGTGCGGTGCTTGCCAATAATGGAATTCTCATGAGTCGTGAGGGACGAGTGGGAGGATATAAACTTGGAAAAAGATTTCCACTCCTTTCAGTTTATGACTTTCTTTCAGTTTTTGAGAATAACCTTAATATGACGGGATGCCAGGATAAGTCAAATAAATGTGCATTTGAACATATATGTAAGCACAAAGATGCGGTGAAATGTAAACTTCAAAAAGTTATTTTAGATGATTTGAAAAAAGTAAAGTTAACTGAACTATTTGCATAACGTAATAATGCTCTCCCTACAGAACATACAAGTAAAAGTTGGAGATAAAGAAATCATCACTGATTTTTCATACCAATTTGAAAAAAATAAAATATATGCGATTATGGGTCCAAATGGATCAGGAAAATCTACTCTCGTACAATCCATAATTGGGAACCCACTGTACTCTCTTTCAAAAAAATCTTCAATTGAGTTTAATAGTAAAAAAATAACGAATCTCTCACCGGATAAACGTGCACAACTGGGGATTGGAATAACCTTTCAAACGCCAATCGCACTGCAAGGAATTAGTGTTTTTCAACTACTACGATTAGCTCTAAAAAATGTAGATGTCTTAAAATTGTATGAGGATATTGAGCACTTGGCAAAAGAATTAAAGATCAATAAAGAATTAATAGATAGACCACTAAATGAAGGTGCGTCCGGAGGGGAAAGAAAAAAACTAGAAGTACTTCAAATGGCAATCCTCAATCCCTCAATTATCTTTTTTGATGAAATTGATACAGGAGTAGACATTGATAGCTTAAAAACAATATTTACTTTCTTAAAAAAATACAAACAAGATAAAACATTTGTTTTTATTACTCACTACAGCAAAATATTTACATATCTAAAACCAGATGAAGTACTTGTTATGAAACAGGGGAAGTTGGCAGCAACTGGAGGAAAAGAAATGATACAGAAGATTGAGAAAAAAGGGTATGAGGCGTTTTAAATTATCGGTATTGTGAAGTTTGGAATACGTCTTTTTGCCATGATGCAACTAAGCCTACAAAGTAAATGTGAGTTTCCACGTTGGTAGTCGCAGAATGCATCATAGCAAAAATCCGCATTCCCAAACTTTAGAGCAAAATAAAAAACTGCCAATATGAAAACCAAAAAAATAAATTTTGACTACAAATACGGATTTTCTGTAAAAAGTAAAAATATTTTTACGGCAGAAAAAGGGATTTCTGAAGAAAAAGTTCGAATGATTTCCCACATGAAGGAAGAGCCAAAATGGATGTTGGAAAAAAGAGTACAGGCTTTTCAATTTTTTTTAAAAGAAAAAATGCCGGAATGGGGAGCAGACCTATCTACTATAAAATTTGATGATATCACCTATTTTATTCGCTCAACAGATAAACAAGTAAACTCGTGGGATGAACTTCCTGCAGAAATTAAAAATACCTACGATCGTATCGGTGTTCCAGAAGCAGAAAAGAAATTTTTGTCTGGTGTAAGTGCACAGTTTGAAAGTGAAGTTGTGTATGAAAAAGTGCAAGAAACACTGATTAAACAAGGAGTTATATTCTGCGACATGGACACAGCATTAAAAAAATATCCAGCAATTGTAAAAGAGTACTTTGGAACACTCATTCCCTATTCTGACAATAAATTTGCTGCTCTTAACACGAGCGTTTGGTCTGGAGGGTCTTTTGTCTATGTTCCTAAAGGAGTAAAAGTGACTCTTCCACTTCAGGCATATTTCCGCATGAATGCACAAGCATTTGGACAGTTTGAGAGAACTCTTATCATAGCTGATGAAGGTTCTTATGTTCATTATATTGAAGGTTGCACTGCGCCTATCTACGCAAGAGACTCACTCCATAGCGCCGTAGTTGAAATATTTGTGAAGGAGGGGGCTCGCGTGAGATATACCACCGTTCAAAACTGGAGTAAAAATGTATATAACCTAGTTACAAAACGCGCACGCGCAGACAAAAATGCAGTTATGGAATGGATTGACTGCAACCTAGGAAGTCAAATAACTATGAAATATCCTGCAGTATACCTTATGGGTGAAGGAGCTCGTGGAGAAGTTCTTTCTATTGCTTTTGCGGGAGATGGACAACATCAAGATGCTGGAGCAAAAATGATTCATTTTGCTCCCAACACCACGTCTCGAGTTGTATCAAAATCAATTTCTAAAGAAGGGGGAAGGACTTCATATAGAGGACTGATTCAGGTTATGCCACAAGCGAAGAATTCTTCAGTGTATGTTTCATGTGATGCACTTCTTCTTGATGAGCACTCTCGTTCTGATACCTATCCAACAATGCGAATAAAGAATAATGAAAGCACCATTCAACATGAAGCAACTGTAGAGAAAATTGGTGAAGAAAAATTACTCTATTTGATGTCTCGAGGATTATCAAATATAGACGCTGAAACAGCATTTGTGAATGGCTTTATTGAACCAGTCGTAAAAGAAATCCCTCTTGAGTACTCAGTAGAGCTGAATAGACTTATTCGATTAGAAATGGAGGGAAGTGTAGGATGAGCACACAATTTATTACTATAAACGGGAAGAATAATAAACAAGTTTTTACAAAACCTGGGAAATATGTGGTGTTTTTTTCGAACATTTCTGGAACAATTTCATGTGTTATTAAATCTGAAAAAGTGGAAGTATATTTAGTTGGATTATATGATATGAAAAATTCAGAAGCATATAAAATTCATACCGAACAAATACATTCGGCACCACATTCATTTTCTGATCTGTATGTTCTTGCAATTGCAAACGACTCATCTTCTCTCGCATTCTCTGGACTCATTCGTATTGAAAAAGATGCCCAACAGTCGCACGCATATCAAAAAAATCAAAATCTCATTTTATCTAATAATGCATTTGTAGATTCTCGTCCCATTCTTGAAATTCTTGCAAACGATGTATTCTGTACACATGGCTCAACATCTGGTCCCATTTCCAAAGAGCAATTGAGTTATCTTCAAATGCGTGGGCTTACCCTACCTGAAGCGACACAAATATCCATTGAAGGTTTTAAGCAACAGGTATACGATAAATTATCAAGTTTAGGAATGGCAAACTATGATAGACGCTAAACAACTCAAAAAAGATTTTCCCATTTTTCAAGATCAACCTGAATTTGTTTATCTAGACTCAACTGCAACCGCACTAAAACCTCAGTCGGTTATCGACTCGTTAACTGATTATTACTCCCACTATTCTGCAAATATTTTTCGCGGTGTTTATGATATGTCTGAAAAGGCGACTGCAGCTTATGAAGAAACGAGAATGGTTGTAAAGAATTTTATTGGAGCAGAAAGTGAAAGCGAAATTATATTTACTCGTAACACAACAGAGTCAATTAATCTCTTTGTGAATGGAATTAAAGATACCCTTCAGGAAGGCGATGAAATTATAACCACTATTGCTGAACATCATTCTAACTTTGTTCCATGGCAACAACTGGCAAAAAAAAGAAGTCTCATATTTACCGTTGTTTCACATGATACATTTGAAGTAACAAAAAAAACAAAAATATTAGCTATTACTTATGTATCAAATGTTTTGGGGACCATAAATCCTGTTGAGAAAATAATAGCTGACGCAAAAAAGGTGAATCCAAACATTATTGTTTTAGTTGATGGCGCACAAGCTGCACCACATATGAAAATAGATGTACATAAACTGGGTTGTGATGCTTTTGTATTCTCAAGCCATAAAATGGTAGGTCCAACAGGTGTGGGAGTATTATGGGTAAAGAAACAATTACTTGAGACTCTCTCTCCCTATCAATATGGTGGTGACATGATACGATCTGTCTCAATTAAAGAAACACTATTTGCAGATTTACCCCATCGATTTGAAGCAGGAACTCCCCACATTGCTGGTGTCATCGCATTTAAGGAAGCAATGCAGTATCTTGAAAAAGTTGGTCTCAATGCCATCCATACCCACGAAGTAGAGTTGGCACAAATGTGCTATGACAGGCTTCTGA
>JAPLYR010000050.1:5951-6363 GCA_026395455.1 Candidatus Roizmanbacteria bacterium
AAAGAATTCGGGGATGAAATAACAATTATTGGTCCAAAAAAAAGACAATCGGGTGTCGTATCCTTTATTTTGAACGGTGTGCATGCACATGATGTAGCACAACTTTTAAATGAAGATCACATTGCGGTTCGCGCAGGACATCATTGTGCAATGCCACTTCACACTCATCTCAACTTAGAAGCATCAGTGAGAGCAAGTTTCTATCTCTATAACACAAAAGAAGATGTAGAGAGATTATGTGCTGCACTAAAAAAAGTGAAGACTGTGTTTACTTGATGAGATTAGATATTTTTGCCACCCACAAAAGTAAACTCGTTGATCCAATCACAATTCCAACAATAAGCTTCCATAAAGACAGCTCATGCTTTTTTTCTTTTTCGGCAAGGATTCCAAGGAGCACACCTGCCAATAC
>JAPLYR010000063.1 GCA_026395455.1 Candidatus Roizmanbacteria bacterium
TGAAGTCATTCAAATTGAAAATTGGAGTATTTTTGCTATTTATCACATTACAAATAATTCTTCTTTCTTTATTTATTCAAGGATATTTTATCGGATAAAAAGCAACTTGGTGATTTGTGCTTTGTCATTTATAATAGGCAAGTAGAGGACTCGTAGCGTAACGGCTATGTGTCCCACAGCGTGCGATTGGGCCGGTGGCTCAATGGTAGAGCACCTCCATGGCATGGAGGGGGTTGAGAGTTCAAATCTCTTCCGGTCCACAATGAAGTAAAGGGGTATCACCGCGCGGGAAGACTGGGGGTTCAAATCCCCTCGGGTCCACAATTATTTACGGATTTCAAATCCTTCAAAGATTTCTTTTGGATGTTGGAAGTATTGATCAACATCGTCTACTCGGCTTACTGGAGGACCTTCTTTAACCCTTTCAACTATTTCTTCAACCTTCGTATCTTCTCCCTGGAATACTGCTTCAACTCCTCCACCCGCACCAAACTTATCTGGATGCTCAAACACATTTCTCACCCATCCACTCACTCCAATAATCTTTGCCTGGATTTTAGTCCATGCACGAAATCCAACCCCAATAACATCTCCCTTAATATATACATGCACCTGCTTCATATAATTAATCATAGCACTTGCTATAATATTCACCAGATGAAAAAAATTGTCTTTGTTATTGTCACATCTCTTCTTTTTATATCTCGTTTTTTTATATTCATCTCTACTCAAGATGTTGGGATTGAACACGATAGTGGGTGGTACTTGGGAGTCGCGAGAAATGTTGCAGAACGAGGAATCTATGCCTCATCCACAAATACTATCTCAACGAGTGAAAAGGTCGGAGCTTCTCCAAGTATTCATTACAGAGTCTCTGTCCAAGATAAAAATGGGTTTATCTATTTCCCCGCAGGAGTTACTGTGGGCCCAGGATATATCCTTCCTGAGGCATTTTTCCTTAAAATATTTGGATATGGATGGGTTCAATTTAGAATATGGCCATTTCTTGCATTCTGTTTGATGATTCCAGTTCTATTTGTACTCATCTTACAAATAGGTTCGTTTGCAAGTTTACTTTTTCTTCAGCTTTGGCTGTGGTGTTATCCGCAGATATTTCTTACAGTATCTTTTGAATCATTTAGCGAGCACATCGCACTTTTGTTTTTATTACTTGGGTTTCTTCTTTTCCAAAAGGGTGTAAAGTATCCTAAAAAATATCTCTTAATTGTATTGTCTGGACTCAGTTTAGGACTTGCTCTACAAACAAAAAATCTCTACTCATTGGGAGTCGTCTTCCCTATTATATTAATCGTCTTTTATTCATGGAAAACAAAATCTGTACGTTCTCTATTTTTATTTTTTTTCTTCCTTTTACTTCCTACTATCCTGTTTGAGTCTTATAGATTTCTTATATTATTTTCTCAATTTGGTCTTGAAGGATATACGGCAAATCTCATCGATGTAAAGAGAACATGGGAAAATGGAGGAAGTGGGATTAAAACACTTTTTAATAAGCCAGACCTACACTTCATCGCTAGAAAACTTTCTATATGGAGCTATGTGGGGGCAAATGCATCATTATTTACTTGGCCATTTATATTTATTTCTCCCCTTATTCACAAGAAGAAAACCTTATTATTCTGGATGATATATAGCACTTGTCTTATCTTTTTCATTTGGTTTGGACTATTTTCAATGATGGGATGGTTTCGCCATATTATTCCTGGAATAATCACGGGAATGATTATAATTTCTCTCACCGTTGAAGATATTGCCATTCAATTGGTAAA
>JAPLYR010000097.1 GCA_026395455.1 Candidatus Roizmanbacteria bacterium
CAGATTATTCTTATTTTGCTTTAGGATTTCGAGGTGATTTTCACTATCGTTTATACCAACATTTAATAGAGCATTTAATTTATCAAATTGGTCAAATACATCCTCATATGTAAATTTATCACTCCCAATATATTCGTATAACTTAGTGATTGTCTCAGCAGATTCGCTCGCTTCAACTTCATCATTTTCTAAAACTTTAAGCTCTTTGGTCCAATTTCTGTTATAAGTATTTACTACATCTTTTGCTACTGCCCATTCGAAGTATTTATAAGCTAAAGAAGCAACTATTATAAATCCAAAAAAGACAAACAGAATAGTTCTTAAGTTAATCCCGTCTTTCTTTTTTTGTACCATATAGCTCAAATATGATAAGTAATATCATATTATACATTTTTGCATTAGTTTACGGATAAATTGATTATCGAAATTAATAAAAGTAGAGATATCACGATGTCATATGTTCAAATCCCAAGTGTTGTAGCGGGAGTTAAGGAATTGAAATTTAAATGAAATTGATGATAAATCATTTGACTTGGATATGGATACCTTTTCTCCCGACAAAGTCCGGTCCTACCTTATACATGTTTTAAAGTCCGGATCTGAAGAGGAGCGGCAGATTATTCTCTCGACCATCAAAACAAAATTCACTCTCCATAATAGAGAACTTAAGCTAGCCTGATTCAACTTTATGTTCTATTAAATGCTTTTCTATTTCAAGCCATGAAACATCTGGCGATAATGGCAGTTTCAAAGAGGCGTAGACTTTTTTATTAGATTCAATATAAGTTTGTTTAATTGTATCTATTGGTAAATTTAATTTACGATTTATTCTCTGAATATATTCAATAATTCCAGGAGCTACAAAAGCATTTGAATCTGGATCGAATGAAGGGAACTCACTATCGTTCATACCGCCATTGTTTGCAGGTCCATTAACATCTAAATAACAAACTTCAAGATATGTTTCAAGCGCTTGTTTTAGCTTCATTTCTTTTCGTAAAATATCTCCCATTGATAGCCTTGTATTCCGATATAAGCCCCAATTTTTATTTCTTGAATGCTTAATGAGTTCTTTATTTAAAACGGCCCATTTTATATCATTATCAGAAGGCTCTTGGTTGAATCTTTTATTTAATTTGTCTTTTTCAATTTTATATTCATTCATTTTTCTCAAATATTCATCATGTGTGCCGCTTACGATAGACCATTGTTCTTCAATTTCATCTGCTTGTTGTTTTGTTGCTAATACTCTTTTTCTATCAGATGGTCTAGTACGAACATATATGAAGTTTCCACACGAGATGCATTTTGTTTTAGCGCCAGGAGTTTTTTTGAGAATTACTTGACAGTAAGGACACATTGGGTTTGATTGGATTGCGATATGTTCTGGCTCAGTTTTATTATCTGAAAAAAATATTGTGTAAATACGTTTAAGTAGGTCCATTGCATTATTTTACTATTTCTACGGTATTTTGGCTAATACTTATGTCAAGCCAAGTTGTTTTGTGAGGATAATTATGGAAAATAGACTGAATTTCTGGATTTCATGGATTATTATTCTACAGGCTAAATAACTTAAAAATGTTTAAAATGGCTTATTTTAGAGCTTTGTGAAGGGCTAATCGAGGGTAGCCAACGGGTCGGGTAGAACTTTTGAAGAAATGTGTAGAGCGTGGCACCAGGTTGGAACTTTTTTATTACTCAAATCTTAACAAGCCAGTATTCTTATTCACATCCTCATAATCAAATATTCCACCATTCATACAGATATATACTCCGTTTTGAATACTATCAAAAGAAGCAATGCTATATCCCAGATTAAATGCTGCATCTGATACTGAAAAACCAATTATTGGTATCATGGAACCAGTTAGTATTATTTTTTTCTCAACGTTATTCTTGGATAAATATTCATCTAAAAATTTGGCAGTATCTTTCATGGTAAACGTACCATGAGTTACTAAAATATTTTCATGAGGACTTACTTCAATAGTTTTGGCTAATTTCTCAAGGTCTGCAGTAGTAATGTCTCTACTATCCTTATCACAAACACTTTCGGTACTATATGAAAAATGTGGTTTGACCATGTTTTTAAGGTAATTGTCTATTGAGGTGTCTAACTTCATCATTTGTTGATTCATGATTTCGTATCCTGGATCTTTAAACTCAATTGTTCCACCCATTTTAATTATATGGACATGATTTTTTTTCATATGGAGAAATTATAGCAAAAGTTCTAAGGTTCCATTACCTCTATTGGAAAAATGAAGCTAAAAAAGACTTGTGTCGCTAACGGGATTCGAACCCGTGTTCACAGAATGAGAATCTGTTGTCCTAGGCCTCTAGACTATAGCGACATAACCTCCTATTCTATCTCATCTCCACTTCATAAACAAGTAGCCTGAAAATAGAATAGCCATAATTCCCATTACTATCAAGAAACTTACCCGGGGTGGAAATGTTGTATTCTTTTGTTTTTTGCCCATGATATAGAGTATATACCACTTCGTCCTTCATGTTAAGGACTATGAGGTACAATGCAAAAAAAGGGAGTGGTATTACACCACTCCCTTTACGAATCGACAAGACTTACTTCGCTGGAGCGCAGCCAGCTGCGGAAGTTGTTGTTCCGCCTGCACTCGCAGCATCATCAGATACTGACAAAGAGACAGCTACTTCACTAGTAGAGATATCTTTTGAACAGTAATCTGCAGGTGTTTTACTACCACCACACACTAACGTTTTTATACTATTTGGTACACGTCCTCCAAAATCAAATTCTGAAACAACTTGTGAGTCGTTCAAAACTAAAGTTGGTGAACCGCTTACATTAAATTTTTTTGCTGAGTCAAAATCTTTTTGAGCATATGCATTGCCTCTTTTTGGATCCTCTGTGCATGCTGTCATTTTTGATGCATCAACTCCTACACTTGTAAGACAACTTTCTGTTTTTCCTTCTTGCATGTAACAGTTTACATATGGCCAATACATTTCTGGCTGTTCATCACGAATACAAATCTGTCTGAGGTTTTCTTTTGCTTCCTCATCTCCATGCATTGCAGTAATTTTTCCATTAACAATTTCACCAATATATTTTACTTTTAAAGTAGAAGCCATGTCTGGTGCTTCTTCCATTACTTTTTTAAACAATCTCTGTGTTTGAATTCCATAAGGGCAGTTTGCAACGACAAATGCTGTAAGTGTTGGTTTGTCGTTTTTTTTCAAATCTTTTGCTGTAAGCTTTTTTGGTTCTGTCGTTGTGTTTGCTGCGGCTTTTTTTTCTTCTGCAGTCAATTTAACACCAGAAGTGAAAAGAATTTTTCCATCTTTGGTGATGTATGAAGTATACGTTTGGTTTTGTAACTTCAATTCGAATTCATAAACGCCACTTGTCTCCTTAACAGATGAAATTTCAAATTTAGTATCAGGGTTATTAAGAACTTTCTTCACCGCATTTGGGATGGTTTTGTTCTTAAATTCATCAGTCTTTCCTCTGAAATTATTAACGAGTAACAAGATACCAGCAAGAGCTGCAACTACTGCAACCATCGACCAATTTAGTTTTGGTTGTGGGGTAGTTACCTCTGCCTCAGGGTTTGAATGTTTTTTTATTTTTGCCATAGTGAGACAATTTAATACTATTTTTTTCTTGTTGTCAATCAGATCAAAGGGTCAACAAAGCGTTGATCCATTGGGTGAAGCGAGGGGAAGCTCTATAAGGACTGGAACATGATCTGCTAGGTCTACCATGAGGATAAATCCATTTGAAGATTTTCCTGCCATTTGTTTTGGAGCAATGTTTGCCATGACAGGTACTTTTTTTCCGATGAGTGATTCAGGTGTGAAGTGTTTGGCAATTCCAGAGAGGATTGTAACAACACCATATTCTTCACCCAAGTCGACAGTGAGTTCAAGAAGTTTATTGGAGTTTTCCACCTTAACAGCGGTTTTTATTTCTCCAACTCGCGCATCAAGTTTTAAGAAGTCAGTAAATTCAACTAATGGTTTTTTCATATGAATGTATATTATACACTGCCTCTATTTTTCAATTTTTTTGTCAAGTGCATCTGCCCATCCCAATTCAATTCCTAAACCTGTTCCGGGGAATGATACTTCCGCAATGATGAGGTCTGCCTTTTTAATCATGGGTTTTGAATTCTCTGGCGTATTATTTTTTTCATATGGAAGAACACATGTGTGTGAAGTAAAGAAAGTTGACTTGCGGATTGAAGCATAATAATCCTCATACTCAAGTTGTTTTGAATGAGGAAAATAAATATTCATTTATTTAGCATAAATGCGGAATAGATTATTTCCGATCTTCTCGCATTTCATGATAGTAAAGCTTCCAATTTCAGATGTATTTTTTACATGAGGTCCTCCACAAAACTCTTTGGAATAGTCACCAACAAAATATACCTTCACCATATCTGGATATTTTTCTCGGAAAAAGGACTTAGCCCCAAGTGTTTCCGCTTCCTGTTTTGGAATGAGCTTAAACTCTACAGGTAGTGCTTGTGAAATTTTTTCATTCACAACTCCAGCGATTTTCTTTAACTCTTCATCTGTGGGTTTTTGAGTATGATAAAAATCAAAGCGAAGTCGCTCTCCGGTAATATTTGATCCCTCTTGTCTTACATCTTTTCCTAATACGTCAAATAAAGCCTGATGAAGTAAATGTGTTGCAGTATGGTATTTAATTGTCTGTTCACTACTGTCAGCTAAGCCACCTTTAAATTTACCTGCAGATGCTGAACGAGATAAATCACGATGTTTTGTAAACGCTTCCAAAAATGTCGCAAGGTCTATTTCCTGTCCCTTTTCTAAAAACAATTCGCGTGATATTTCAACTGGCATACCATAACTTTGATACAGGTCGAAAGCAATTTTTCCATCAATTTTTTCAATTTTTGCTATTTCTTTTAATCCCTTTTCAAGGCTTGCATTAAATTTCTTTATTTCATCTGCGATGACTGGACCGATAAGTTTTTTATCCTCAGCCGGATTGAAATAAACCCCGTCATAGAGTTCGAGCACTTTTTCTGCAACTGCTGTAACTTCCTCAGGTGAGGGGAGTTTACCCAATAATTTTCTTAACTTGACGGTAAGTCTTCGAAGAAGCCTTCGCAGAACATACCCCTGTTCTTTATTTGAAGGAAGAACGCCATCTTTAATGAGAAATACAGATGCTTTTAAATGATCGGCAATAATTCGCATCGCTGGTTTATTTTTTTCATCTGCATACGACAACTTAGTTATTTTCTCTACCTCTTTAACTATTGTTGAGAAAAGAGAAGTTTCAAATATATCTGAGTTATCTTCCATTGCCATAACAAATCGTTCAAGTCCTCCGCCGAAATCTACATTTTGTTTTGGGAGAGGTGAGAATGTGCCATCGGTATTTTTTTTATACTGCATGAAAACAGAATTACAGATTTCCAAGTAGCGTCCGCAGTCACAGTTTGGGTGGCATACATCTCCAAATTTTTTGTCGTGTTCAACTTGTGTAAATTCATAAAATATTTCACTATCTGGACCACCAGGCTCGCCTGCTGGCATATTACTTGGGACTCCCGCGCGTGACCACCAATTCTTGGTCGCATCATACAAATAAATATGATTGCCAATGTCAGCGGTAATTCCCACTTTTGCAAATTCTTGCTTCCAAATTTCAATTGATTCAGTATCCAGAGGTAGTCCATCTTCTCCCTTGAATGCTGTCACATAGAGTTTATGAGGATCAAGATGAAGTTGATTTACTAAAAATCTAAATAACCATTGAAGTTGTTCTTTTTTGAAATAATCTCCCAGTGACCAATTACCAATCATTTCAAACAAGAGAATATGACGATTATCCCCGATTTCATCTATGTCTTGAGATCGAAAACATCTTTGAAAGTCATAAAGACGAGTACCAAGGGGGTGAACTTCCCCAAGAAGATAGGGGACAAGTTGTTGCATTCCAGATCCAGTAAAAAGAGTTGTTGGATCGTCTTTAGGCACTAAAGGAATAGAAGGCACCTCCACATGGTTATTGGATTTGTAAAACTCGCCGAATAATTGTCTTAATTTAAAATGGTCAATTGCCATAGACTGAATTATACTATAACTTGATACCTGACTTATGAATATCTTAACAAGCGATACAACTGCAATTAGACCTTATATACGACATATTACTATGCCAGGGTCAATCTCCCATAAGGGGCAAAATGGCAAAATTCTTGTTATTGGCGGTTCTTCATTATTTCATGGAGCAGTTTTATGGGCAGCAGAGGCGGCATCTCATATTGTCGATATGGTTCATGTTGCGTCCACAATTGAAAATAACGAGATTATTCAAAAAATAAAAGTTATGTGGCAAACAGGGATTGTAATTCCACAACACGCAATCCTTGACTATGCACAGGAAGATGACGTTATGCTTATCGGAAATGGCATGATGAGAACGGAAAAAAATCATTTGCCATCCTTTGATGTACATAAAGACTGGAGCACTATTCTTGATATACAAAATGAAGGAGAGTTTACCAGAGATCTCGTTTACTATTTGATTACTCGTTTTCCTGACAAACAGTTTGTTTTAGACGCAGGGGCGCTGCAAATGATGGAGCCAGAATGGTTGTTGCTTCTTCATAAAAAAGCGATAATAACTCCACACCAAAAAGAATTTCAGACATTGTTTTCTATTAACCTATCAGATTTAAGTTCGCAGGAAAAGGAAGAAGTAGTAAAAAAAACTGCGCAGGAATATTCATGTATTATTCTCCTTAAAACAATTGACGACATTATTTCCGATGGAAGCAAAACAGTATGTATTCATGGTGGGAATGCAGGGCTTACCAAAGGAGGAACGGGAGATATTTTAGCTGGGCTTGTTGCGGGGATATGTGCATCATCAGATCCCTTCACCTCTGCGATTGTAGCATCATTACTCTTAAAAAAAACTGCGGAAGAATTATTCACAATAAAAGGATATTGGTACACCGCAAAAGATATTGTTGCTCAATTTCCAGTTGTTTTTTACTCACTTCTCAAAGGCCTCTAGAGTTTGACACAGACAACTTTTTGAGGTAGTATTGCAGTACGTAACTTATGAAAAAAGAAACATCTATAGCAGTTGGTATGGGAATTGTGTTTGGGCTCGTGTTCTCCTTTCTTGTTATTGCAAATACACAAAAAAATCAATCGGTGTCTCAAAAAACACCAGTACAAAAAACGAGACCAGTAACTACAGAGCAACAAACCATCATGCAACCAATTACCATTACGGAACCAAATGATGGGGCAATAATTGCTAATCAGTCTGTCACTATAAAAGGTAAAACCGACAAAAACAGTTTTATCATTGTTCAAACACAGGTAAAAGACTTTTCATTTACGACAAAAACTGACACATTTGAATATAGTGTTCCTTTGACCTTAGGAGAGAATGTGATTCATATTACTGCCTATCCAAAAGGATCTAATGGAAAGGTACAAGAAAAAGAGTTACATGTTTACTATTTGAATACAAAATGATAAAAACAACAGAAAAAGTACTTCTATCTTGTATTTGCGCATATCTTTGTGTTGCACCTGTTCTTGCTATAGATGCGTCAAGTTCTGCAACAAGTTCCATTGATAAAAATGCTAAACAACTTATTGAGAAATTAGCAACAAAAGTTGAAGAAACAAGGAAGAAAGATCAAAAGGCATATGTAGGACTCATTTCAAAAATGGAAGATTCTGCAATGGTTGTATCGAGTATTAATGGAGCGGATGAGAAGAAATACTCTATTAAAATAGATGATACATTAACTTCCATTTTTAAAATTGTTGGAGCAACAAAGAAGGAGCTTAAAAAATCAAATTTGAAAGTTGGAGATTATGTTATTGTGACAGGTCAGATGCTGAATGACACATTAGAAGCAAGCGAAATATATGTTGATGAACAATTTTTAGTAAGGACAGCTAAAGTTACCGAAATATCTAAGTCAGGACGAATATACCCTTGATATTCAAAGCTCAACTCGACAGTTTATGTTGAATGCAAAGACAAAAGAAATTGAGAGTTCGGGTTTTTCTAAAATCAAAGAGGGAGATTCTGTTCATTTTGTCGTGAGTAAAACAAACCCAGGGACTGGAAAAGAAAAAAATAGATATGATGCAGTTAGAATTCTCATGATCCCACAAGAATTCACTGCTCAATAATTTTTCTTTTCCTTCATTATATTTCTGAGTTTTATATACCATATATTCTATGTTTGAATTCATCACAAAACTATTCGACTTTAATTTAAAGCAGGTTACAAGATACCAAAAAATCGTTTTGGAAATTAATACTCTTGAAAATGATGTAAGAAATTTAAAAGATGAAGAATTCCCAATAAAAACACAGGAATTAAGAGAGCGATTGTCAAAGGGCGAAACACTTGATGCAATTCTTCCTTTTGCATTTGCACTCGTGAGAGAAGCGGCAAGAAGAAAACTGGGAGAACGACATTTTGATGTCCAACTGATGGCGGGTATTGCACTTCATGAAGGAAAAATCAGTGAACAAAGGACCGGAGAAGGAAAAACATTATCTGCAACATCAGCTCTCTATCTAAACGCACTTGAAGGTAAAGGAGCTCATCTGGTAACGGTCAATGATTACCTTGCACGACGCGACGCTGGCTGGATGGGTGAAGTGTATAACTTTCTTGGTCTTACATCTGCTGCTATTATTTCTGATAAATCGTATATTTTTGACAAGTCATATATTGATAGTGAAGTACAAGATTCGCGCCTTGCACATTTAAAATCATGTTCACGAAAAGAGGCATACGCCGCCGACATAACCTATGGTATCAATAGTGAATTTGGATTTGATTATCTACGTGACAACATGGCTCAACAGGCTAATGAACTTGTGCAACGGGGATTTCACTTTGCCATAATTGATGAGGCAGACTCTGTTTTGATAGACGAGGCAAGAACTCCTCATATTATTTCTGCACCGTACGAAGAAGATACTACAAAATATTTTACGTATGCAAAAATTGTTAAACAATTAGGTGAGGGTGACTTTAAGATTGATGAAAAATCTCGAACGGCCCATTTGACTGAACAAGGAGTTACAAAAGTCGAGTCATTACTTGGAGTAAAAAATATCTATGAAAAAGATTTTGACACCTTGTTTCATGTAGAAGCATCCCTTAAAGCAGAAGCATTATTTCAAAATAACAAGGATTACATTGTCAAGGATGGAGAAATTGTTATCGTAGACGAATTTACCGGACGACTTCTTCAAGGAAGACGATTTTCTGAAGGAATTCATCAAGCAATTGAAGCGAAAGAGGGTGTTCAAATTCAAAGAGAATCAAAAACACTTGCAACCGTTTCTTTACAGAATTATTTCCGAGCATATAAAAAAATTGGTGGCATGACAGGAACTGCAGCAACAGAAGCAGAAGAATTTCACAAAATATATAAGGCAGATGTCATCACAATTCCAACACACAGACCAATGGTTCGAAAAGATCATCCAGATATGATCTATAAAACTGAAGAAGCAAAGTTCAATGCAATCGTCGAAGAAATTGCACAACAATACCAAACAGGGAGACCAGTACTCGTAGGAACTACCTCGATAGATAAAAATGAGCATCTTTCACATTTACTTCTCAGAAAAGGCGTCCCTCACGAATTATTGAATGCAAAAAATCATGAAAGAGAAGCCACCATTATTGCACGCGCAGGAAAAAAACATGCAGTGACTGTTGCCACAAATATGGCAGGTCGAGGAGTGGATATTATTTTAGGAGGAGTCAAACCAGAAAAAGGAGAAGATCAAAAGGAGTATGAAAAAGAAATGGCGAGCTGGCAAAAAGAACATGATGAAGTAATGGCGGTTGGAGGACTCTATGTTTTAGGAACCGAAAGACATGAATCAAGACGTATTGATAATCAGCTTCGAGGACGTGCAGGGCGCCAGGGAGATCCAGGAGAGACCCGATTCTTTGTAGCACTTGGAGACGATCTTATGCGCATCTTTGGTGGAGAACAAATTTCAAAATTAATGACCTTTTTCAATCTTCCTGAAGATCAGCCATTAAGTCACTCAATGGTTTCTAAGGCAATTGAGCAAGCACAAGTAAAAGTAGAAGGATTTAATTTTGACATTCGAAAACATCTTGTTGACTTTGATGATGTGCTCAATAAACAAAGAGAAATCATTTATGCATTACGCCGAAAAATGCTCTTTGCTATTGATGATCCTGAGACATTCAAGAAAACAATCTTGGAAATGTTTGATGATGAAGTAGATTCACTCGTTACACAATATACATTTGAATCAACAGAATTTACTGACGAAATGATACAGGGGACTGTTGATGAGTTGAAAACATTAATTCCAATCAACGAAAAAGAAGTTGCGGCTTTGTTAAAAAGTAAAACGGTTCTTGATCTAAAAGCACATATTATGAAAGAAGTGACACATGAATTTGAAAAGCGTGAAAAAGAATTTGGAAGTGAACTATGGAAAGAGATTGTGAAGTCGGTGTTTCTTTCAACCATTGATAAATATTGGACAGATCACCTTACGGCTATTGAAGATCTGCGAGAAGGGATCAATCTACGAGGGTATGCTCAACTTGACCCACTCGTAGAATACAAGAATGAAGCCTTTTCACTATTTGAAACAACAATGAATGAGATTCCATATGAAGCAACACGAAAATTATTTAAGATGGAATTATCTCATCTTGGAATGCCACAACCAGAACACAAGCATATTCAATTTGCATCAGCTGGCGCTGTCAATCCATTTCAAGAAAAAAAAAAAAA
>JAPLYR010000002.1 GCA_026395455.1 Candidatus Roizmanbacteria bacterium
AAAAAATAAAGAAGATTTATATCTTCTATGACCCTCCGATATTAAATTTGAAGAGAGTTCCTACCCCTCCTAAGAAGAGAGTGTCTATAACCTTCAGGATAAGAAAGGCAGAAAGGAAGATAACAAGACCAATAACTGCATATCTCAGTGTTCCTTGTGCTTTCTTTAGCTTTTCTGGATTTCCAAGCGAAGTGATGTAGTGGAATGCTCCTGTTACAAACATGATAAACAAAACAACGATAATAAGACCAGAAGCAATATTAAGAATATTACCAAACACTACCTCAAAACATTTGAGTGTTGGAACTCCATCAACCATACAATCACCCCATTCATTTACCGTGGCGGCTGGCGCCTGAGCATATACTGCCAAAGAGAATAGATTCATCATATTGGAAATCGCTTAAGTTATGGTTGTATTAACTGAGGTGGTGCGATGTTACAAGTCAATCCGACACAGAATGTGCCCTTTAATACAACTTGTTCCATGGTTGCGATGATAACAAGCACTACAACGATAATAACAAGACCGACGACTGCGGCTTGAATTTTATCTTGTGCTTTCTTTACATTTTCCTTGTCACCTGATGAGGTAACCCATGAAAATGCACCAAGTAATAAATAAAGAAGAGCTGCAAGACCTGCAAAGAAGAATAAAAATTTAATTAAAAATCCAACAACATCGGCAAGTGAGGGAATGGTCCATCCAACGGCAACTCTTGAAGTGCTAGACACTTGTGCAAAAGATGTCTTTGCCATTGCTAAAAAGATTAATGCATTTAAACCATTCACTATTTTTTTCATATGTGCTTATTGTAGAGTAAATTGACCACAAAAGTCAAGCCCTATAAAACATACATCAGAAGAATGATGACAGAAACCCACAATACTATTGTGGCTACGAGAGGCATATCTTTTGTAATTATCTTTTCAGGACGCTCTCCTTCAACTTTTTCGTATAGGAGTTGAGCGTATCGAGAAATACCATATACAACTAACGGAATCGTGACCATCATCCATTTTCTCGCTTCAAAACCTGGCAAATATTGACCCATGATTGGAGTAAAGATGGTGTTAACTTGTGGGATTTTTTCTACATACGTGTATGTTGCGTATGCAATTATTGTTGCGGTAGCAAAAGTGGTTGTAAGAAATTCAAGAAAATGTTCTTGATATCTGTAGAGTGATTCCCGCGTTTCTCGTCCATGAGTAATGAGCTCTGCATGACGCTTTACTGTTGCCATAAATAAGGCAATAAAAAAAATAGTGAGAAGCAACCATACGGGAATATGATATCCAGTTACAACCTCTCCACCGATCGCTCTGAGAATAAAGGAGAGTGAGATGGTAAATATATCTACAGTAGGAAATTTTTTAAGATACAGTGAATAAAAAAAGTGAAGAAGAATAAAGATAAGAGCAAGAAAGAAAAAATTAACTGAAAAAAGGAGAGAGAGCAAAAGTGAGGCTATTGTCAAAATAAACACCGCGAAAGTTGCCTGTTGCATACTAATTTCACCAGATGCGATAGGACGATATCTTTTTACTGGATGTTTTCTATCATACGGATAGTCAA
>JAPLYR010000139.1 GCA_026395455.1 Candidatus Roizmanbacteria bacterium
AACATTTCCTAAATCAAATATGATATTTTTTATCATGAGTGTGGACCTAGCCGGAATCGAACCGGCGACTTGTCAATGCGAATGACACGGTATACCACTTAACTATAGGCCCTAAAAAAGTGCCCTTGGCGGGACTTGAACCCACAACCGGTGGCTTCGGAAGCCAATGCTCTATCCAATTAAGCTACAAGGGCTTATCTAAAAAACAGACTAATTATACCAATTGTTATTCGGTATATCCCAAACCCTGTTAGCTTCTTCTTTTGAAGAAAATCAACAAACCATTTCATGCTGAAGTAAGCAACGATAAACGCTACTCCTGTTCCTACTATCACCATTTGAATTTCGTTCATAGAAAGACTTGTAGAGCGCATTTTTATCACATCTAGTGCCGCCGCCGCCGCAAGTGTAGGAAGTGCCAACATAAATGAGTATTGGGCCGCTTCATCTCGTTTAAATCCAAGGAGCATCATGGCAAGAATCACAATTCCGGCACGAGAAACGCCTGGTATAACTGCAAGTGCCTGAGCAAGACCAATAAGCACAGCAGTTTGGAGAGTCATTTGTGCAATTGTTTTATGTTCTTTTAACTTCATTTTCTCAACAACAATAAAAACAATACCAATAACAATGAGACTTACTGCAATAAGAATATTCGATTCAAAGAAGATTGTTTTGATAACTTTGTATAGAAGAAAACCAATAATAGCTGTTGGAACAAATGAGAATAAAAGTTGCTTAATGAGTTTTATATTAAAAAACTGTTTAAAATAAAGGAAGACTACTGCAAAAATCGCTCCGATTTGAATGACTACTTCAAAAAATTTAAGAAATTCAGTTTGTTGTAACCCCATAAGTCGAGAACCCATAATCATGTGGGCAGTCGATGATATTGGCAAAAACTCGGTTAAGCCTTCTATGATTCCTAGAAGTGTTGCATGTAAAAGTGTCATAGGTGAATTATAATTGATATACCATGAAAGTTGCTATTGTACATGACCAACTCAGAGAATTTGGAGGAGCAGAGCGGGTACTTATGAGTATTAAGGAGCTTTTTCCTGATGCGCCTGTTTACACAACCACATTTGATCTTAATTCCCTCGGAGAGCATAAGGATATTATTAAGAACTGGGATGTTCGACTTACTTGGTTTGGAAAGATTCCATTTCTAAATAGGTTTTACTCCCCCTTTCGCTTTCTCACTCCTCTTATTTGGGAACATCTGGACTTAAAGGAATATGATCTTATTATTTCTTCGACTGGATCATGGATGTGTAAGGGAGTAATTACAAAAAAACCTACTATCCATATCTCATATATTCATCATCCTCCTCGTTACTTATATGGATATCAAACAGCAATAGAGTGGCAAAAGTATTGGCCAATTAAGTTATATGGAACGATTGTAAATCACTTTCTCCGTATGTGGGATTATACGGCATCTATGCGACCAGACTATCTACTTGCTAATTCAATTGAAACACAAAAAAGAATTGAAAAGTTTTATCGAAGAGATTCAACTGTACTGTATCCACCTGTTGCGATTCCATCAAATATTAAACAACCAGTTATATCAGAAAAAAAATACTTTATAACAGTATCACGACTTGCTCGAGCAAAACATGTCGATCTGCTCATTGAAGCGGCAAATAAAGAAAAATTTGATCTACATATCGT
>JAPLYR010000039.1 GCA_026395455.1 Candidatus Roizmanbacteria bacterium
TATTCCAATAGAGTTCATCATGATCGGAATAATAGGTTATTGCACCAGAAACAATATATCGGATGATATACGTGTGAAGACCGGTAATGGTCCTATTTGCATCGCCAATTTTTACTTTGAGTCGATTATTAACCCAAGAGCTTGAATAACTGTATGTGGTTCCCTTTTCGTCTTTAATACTTTCTACTTGCACGGCTAGTTCATATTCTTTTCCATCACTATTTTTTTTAATAATGGGAATTTCTCTATAAATACCATGCCTATATGCATCTTCATAGTCGTAGTCAACCTTCTCTTCAATCGCTATTTTGCCATCCTTTTGAATGGTGATTTGTGAATCGAAGCTCCGAATAACCTCGGCATTCACTGGAACTGATAAAAAGAAGAAAAATAGTGACAGAGCAACTGAGCAGATTGTCTTTTTCATGCAATTATTATAACTCACTAAATATTGAGAAGTAAATTCTATATCGTTGATTGCCGATATTATGGTTGATTTGTGGCTAAATATATGCTATAATATATTGCTATAAGACTATGTCAAATACTTTTGAACATGTAAAAAGTTCCCCACAACTACTAGGTCCCGAAAAGCCTACAAAAGGGATCCAACTTTATACAAGTAAAATTCAGCAATTTATGGACAACCCTGGGAACAGGCAGGTTATCGCAAGAGATATCACGATTTCATTTCTTGAACATCCTGAGACACTTATTGACTTCACAGAAGCATTTCAAACTACAAGGACTACCAATAATGGAAAATATAAAGGAAAAGATTTTGAAACTCTTGATAAATGTGTCGTGGATGAGATGCAACGTTATCCCCGCACCCATTTTCAAGAAATAGTTGATAAGCCTCAAAGATTATTACCTTTAGTGCGAACCATGACTGATATTGATAATCCAGTCGATGCCTCCTTTACTGAAAAAGACTATATCAGACTTGACCCAAAACGAAAAGCACGCCTTTTTTCCACATATTTTTTTACTTCACTATTTCAACAAGCTGAATATTTTCCAAAACAAAAAAATTCTGAACAGATTTCTTTAAATAATATGGTAGTGGTTCAAAAAAAAATCGTTGATTTATTTTATGCACTTGCTCAAAACGTAGTGTATGATGATGAACCAGGCCAGAGAACCAGAACTCAAACATTCTTCATTGCAGCAATTGATAATATCATTCCACACATGATGTCTGTAGAAAGCCACACAGCTGGACTACTCCATACCGCTGCATTCTCAACTGATAATGATATCGTCGCAAAAGCCGCCCTCATTAATGTTGTTGCTCAAATTATAGATGCAACACGACAGATGGATCGTTTTGGAGGTATTCAACAAGCAGTACAAGAAGAAAATGGAGTTGCTAAGAAATATCTTGCAGAAACGAGAACTCAAGACCCTCTAAGACAAGATAAGTTAAAACATATTGATAAACATTTTAGGGTGCATATTGTACAGACAGATAAGGAAGCTCCTAATGATGATTTTTACTTGTCGGAAGAAATGGATCCTCTTGAACGACACATATTTGAATATAATCCAGATGTTTGGTACGCATTTGCACGCATGTATTCAAAAAATTCTTCCGCTGGATGTATTCCTATCACGTTTCCAAGCGGAATTTGGAAAGGTATAGGTCATGGAGATGGAAAAAATACAGAGAGAACGTTTCGCCTCCTACAAACAACTTGGGGGTCAACAAGTGGAGAGCGGTTTGTCGCCATTAACCGTGCAATTCAAGATGCAATGTCACATTTACTCCCTATGATGGAAAATGGACAAATAGATATGAGTAGAATTAATACATCAATCAATCTCAATCAAAATGTTGGAGAAGTTCTACAGATGGGAAGTGTCCCACTCGATATGACTATTGGACATAAACTTGGGGGTTGAAAGGGACTTAAGGACTATTAAAGATGAGCTTACACATCCCCGCCGGGGAATTCTGGAACAAGGAATTACCGTGAAAATTAAAAAGGGGCAGCTTCCTGATGGAATTCCTATTGAATCGATTAAATTTAATCAAGCTGCATCTGAAGCTGAGGTGCAATTAGGAAAAACAAAGTTGAAGATTGGTATTAATATGACTCAACCACCACCTTCTATTACGACGGTTAATGGTATGGAGTTGCCAGAAGGTGACGAAAAAGTATGGTTGGAATATGTTGTCTTGTCACCTCTTAAGGCTATAACCTGCCCTGACACCTCAAAAATGAATTCTGGGGCAGATGATTCTATATTACTTTCTGATTTAGAAGGTGTACCAATTAAAGATGCCGTTAAAAGGACTATTGAAATTCTCCACAAGAGCGTTGGGCATATGTTCCGCTTAGGATATAAAGCAAATGGTGAACCAAAAAAACCAACTGAGGAGCAGATAAAAAGGGTTATGTTGGTTCTGTTCCCACTACCTGGAGTAAAACAACTTAATCTGACAAAATACAATGAACTATCGTTAGGGCTTGGGGATAATCAAGTTAGAACTGCAGAAACTGATCCATATTGGGACTATGCAATATATAAAGAAGAAACATATGAAAGACATCAAAGAATAAAGTCTGCGGAAGTAGTTGCCCCACATGCATACGACACACTTTCAAAGCTTCTCGCAGGTGAAAAACGATAAAGATACCTTATACTATAATTGTCATCATGATACATATTCTTTTGTTCGTCATTATTGCTATTTTTATCGTTATTATTATCTTCTCATTTCCTCAGTTTTCTCCCGTCCCCTACTTTCCTTCAAACAGTAAGGATATGTGGCGTATTTTAGAAGCACTGGCAATTCGAAACGATCAAACCATTATCGATCTTGGTGCGGGCGACGGAATCGTTATATTTCAGGCGGCAAAAGAATCATATTCAAAAAAACTTAATACTCGCTTTATAGCGGTCGAAATTAATCCAATACTTCTTCTCGTTCTTCATATCCGCCGTTTATTTCACCCAAATCGAACAAATATTCGAATTGTTAACAGAGATATGTTCGTAATGGATTATTCAAAACTAACCTCAACTGATCTTGGTAAATTTCAACCAGTTTTAACTTTTTATATCTATGTATCACCTTGGTTCATCGAAAAAACAGTTTTAAATATTGTGAAACAAATCAAAATATTTGATCTTGTTTCTTATTTTTATCAAGTTAAATGTCTCCCAAAACATAAAGAAAAAATAGAAGTAGGAGTTCATAGTATCTTTACTTATAGCTGAAGTTATATTCCCACAATATTTTCTATATTCCCTCCCAAGAGAGCTTGACGTATAGAATCCTTCATTCCTTCAGTTGCCAGAAGTACTTTTGCAAGCGGCAAGATTGATGGATAATAGGGCCAATCAGAGCCAAAAAATAGCTTTTCATATCCATTGATATTAATCATTTCCTTAATGATTTGAGGAGGCTGCCCACTTAACTCGAGATATACTTTTTTATATTTTTTTGACAATACAATTGCCTCTTTATAATCAAGAACTCCAGCATGCCCAAAAATAAATAGATTGTCAGGAAAGTCCGCGCACATTTTTTTGAAATGAGAAAACTCCACATATCTTCGTTGCCATTCTGGTGAAATAGGACTTAAACCCGTGTGAAAAAGAATAGGGATATTGTATGTTTTTGCCAACTCATAAATTTCATATGCTCCTTTGTGAGTTGGTTTAAAAAGCTGAATTTGAGGATGAAGCTTAATCCCCTTTGCACCAAGTGCAATAAACCGTTTTAATTTCTTTTCTTTATTTCTTTCCATTGGGTGAAGCGAAATAAAGGGAATAAGACGCTTTTTTCCATCCTCATGCAACGCTATAGACTTCAATATATGTTCACTATTATTGGACACAAGCGGAAAATCAATTGCAAGCACAATTGACCGCTTTATTCCCATTCTATCCATTTCATTCAAGAGGTTTGGGATAGTGTGTGTCTTGCTATATCCTTGTCTATTAAATGCTCCCCGTATTGTCTCAAATCTCGCTTTTTTTGCATTTTTTTCTTCAAAATCTACTGCAGTATAGTGAGTAATATCAAATGAGTTATTCCGTTCAGGAAAAAAGTAATGAGTCTTTTCATGAAGAATAGTCAGATCTATTTTCCGAGAGAATAAATAAGACCATCCCAGATGAGTATGAGCATCAATGATTCGGTATTTTTTATATTGAGGTTTTAAAACAAGCTTCTTATCAGAATTAATTGCAAAATATGGAAGTCTAATAAGGTCATGGACGTCTACAAATTTCATGAGAGTAATGTGACAAGTTCTGCTGGGGTGTCAACAATATATTTTGCCCCAAACTTACGTAATGCATCTTTAGCATTTAATCCCCAAGTAACAGAAATACAATCAAGTTTTATTGCATTGCATGCCTCTATATCTCTTATTTCATCACCGACGTAAATAGAATCTTCAAGTGGCATTTTATATTGCTTGAGAAGTGACAGTAAGGCTTTGTCTTTTCCAAAAATATTGAGTTCGCTGTGAACAAAGTCAAAAAATGGAGAAAGATTATGTTTCAAAATAAATTCTTGAATAGAGTCTCTTCTATTGGAAGATAATACGGCTAATGTATATCCTTTGTCTTTTAATTGCTTCAGTGCATGTAGTACGCCTTTACAAGGCGGGATGGAAAACATCTGTTTATTCATGCGATCCTGTCCTTTCAGGAGAAGGAATGGAATCTTAATCCATGGAATGCCAAATTTCTTTGGAATTTCTTTGAGAGTGTGATTTCGAACCCATTCAAGATCTTCTGGGGTAATTTTCTTTTCATACCCAATGTCTTTCGCCATTTCTTGTATCAACGTCAACATTACGGGAACTGTATCAGCAAGCGTTCCATCAAAATCAAAGATGATATATTTCTTCTGCAACATAGTCAAAAAATCCTAAATCATAAACACTAAATCCTAATCAAATAGTACAAAATTCTAAACCATAAACAAAACGGTTTATGATTTCAAATTTAGAATTTGTTTAGAGTTTAGGTTTTAAAGTTTAGAGTTTAATGCTTGTGACCTTCATCTTTTCCGCCACAACATCCTCCCCCACAACACCCTCCCTCTTCCTCTTCGCTCATTTCGATTCTCTTTCCCTTTTTATCATATTCATACAATTCATCATCTTTTTCGTCTAATGTGGCGTTATGAGATCCATCACAAAATGGCTGATTTTTAGATAATCCACACATACAAACCTTAACTGGTTTTTCTGATGGTTTTAATTCGAAGGGACCTTTTTCTGTTTTAATGATAAGACGTGCCATAGGATAATTAAGAGATTTTATATAACAAGCCTCATTATACTAGAAATATTCTCTGCCTCATGGCTTATATCATGTAAGAATTGATATTCTTGCAAAAAATTTATTTTCTTGCTATAATGCGCTACAACTATGATAGAACAAGCTTTTTCTTCAACAAGACAGGATGCTACTCGTGCTCCAATGGGGCGTCGCCTTTTACAGACAGTGGCATATGCTACTCCAGCTCTTGTCCTTCTTGGTGCATGTGCTCCTGCTCAAACTCCAGATTATACCTTTACAATCGCAAAGTGTGGGGATTCAGGAGAAGTAGAAATTCCTCAGGACAAAATGATAAAGCTCACAGTACCTGGCAAAGATGCTACGGTCAGAACAAATGCAAATGGTTCTATCACTTTGGGAGACATTACCGCTCAAACTGGTGGACAATATACCATTGGAGACCCTGTCAAAGATCACATGGAAGTAACGGTATTAGGTGATACAGATAGTGATGGTTCTCCAAGTGTATCTGTCACTTCAGTGTGTGCAGTTCCTATGCCACCAACACCAGTGGGAAGCGAATAATGCATTCTGGCAGTAAAAAATAGGAAGATATTAGATTGATATCGTACTTTTGTCTATTGAGTAAAACTTCACACGATCTCCTCGGAACATAAGGTCCATTTCTCCTGTTGAACCATTGCGGTGTTTTGCCATATAGAGCTTTACCATACGCTTACTAGCATTTAATAAGTCTTCACTCTCATCTTCATAGTAGAGAAACATAACAACGTCTGCATCTTGTTCAATTGCTCCAGACTCACGAAGATCAGCAAGTTGTGGTTTTTTTGTTCCTCGTTGTTCAACTGCACGTGAAAGCTGCGAAAGTGCAATAACTGGGACACGTAACTCACGCGCAAGGTTCTTAAGTCCTTGAGAGACAAAAGATACTTCCTGTACTCGAGACTCAAAACGTTTCCCTGCATCAGCGAGCTGTAAGTAGTCAACGATAATAAGTTCTATATCTTTTTCTGCTTTTAACTTTCTCGCTTTTGTGCGCATTTCAAGGATAGACAATCCTGGTGTGTCATCAATATAAATTGGTGCTTCAGAAAGCTCCCCCATTGCTTGAGTAAGACGCCTATAATCGTCATCTGAAAGTTTTCCTGTTTTAAGTCTCCACGCATCAATATCTGCTTGACCAACAAGGAGACGATCAACAAGTTCTTCCTTACTCATTTCAAGTGAGAAAAATCCAACACCTTTTTTTGCTTTTAACGCTACATTTGATGCGATATTAAGTGCGAATGTTGTCTTTCCAATACCTGGTCGTGCGGCAAGGATAATAAGGTTTGAAGCCTGCATACCAGCTAGTTTATTATCTAGATCAATAAAACCTGTGGGAACTCCTCGCATTCCAGATCCATTCTTCATAAATTCCTCAAGTCGTTCAAAACTATTTGCCACAATTTCCTTTAGTTGAATAAAGTCACGATGTGACTGCGACTGTGCAATGGCAAATATATCCGATTCCACCTCATCCAACATCTGTTTAATATCTCCCGTCTCATTAAATGCAGTTTCAGCGGTGCGGGAAGCAAGCTCAATCAGTCTGCGTTTGGTGCATTGATCTTTTACTATGTGTGCATAATTCTCAATATTTGCAGATGTAGGGACAGAATTAATTAAATCAGAAAGATAGGGAGCCCCACCAGCATCTTTTATGCTTCCATTTTTTTGAAGCTGATTCTTCAAAGTTATTACGTCAATTGGCTGTTGTTGTTCAAATAATTCCAACATTGCAGAGTAGATCAGTTGATGGCTCCGCATGTAGAAGTGGTTAATATGAAGAAATTCTGCAACAAGACTAATAGCAGATGAGTCCACCAAAATAGCTCCTAAAACAGACTTTTCAGCATCTAAATCCTGAGGTGGTACACGTAACGCTAAAGATGCAGAAGACATTGCCATAAATGAAAATCAAAAATGTAAATTCAAACTACTTATTTTAATAACACAACCTTCATAGCTGCGTCCATTGCAAAATCTTCTTTTTTTACGACCAGTTTATCTAATGGTTCAATCTGTTCGCCTCCCATTTTCTTTAAAAAGTCTTCAAGAGGTGCTAAACCCTCGATAGCAAGATCTGGTCTTCCATAGTGCATAGGAATGACAATAGCGGGCTCTACTTTTTTGATAAGTTGAATTGCTTCCTCAGCTGTGAGTGCATACTTCCC
>JAPLYR010000051.1 GCA_026395455.1 Candidatus Roizmanbacteria bacterium
CCGAGAGCGAGTATTTGCTGCCATGCAAAAGGCAACACAAGCAAAACAACAACTTATCCAAGATGAACAATATGCACTGGCTGCGAAAAAAAAAGAGGAAGAACGACTGACAGTGGTTCCACCAGCTCCCCGACAAGAAGGAAAAATTGTTGTAGTAAACTTAAATCTACAACGTCTTTATGCTTACGAAAATGGATTGACTCTTTTTCCTAATGCTGTACCAATTACAACTGGAAAGCAGGGATTTGAGACTGTAACTGGTGAATTTGCTATCTACATTAAAGAACAACAGCACAAAATGGTTTCTCCGTTCCCCGGGATATACTATGACGATGTCGTTAATTATTGGATGCCATTTTACTTAGGATATGGACTCCATGATGCACCTTGGCGAGCTGTTTATGGAACGCAAGACTATGGAATTGTTGGAAGTCATGGGTGTGTAAACATCCCGTTTAAGGAGACTTCTATCCTGTATAATTGGGCTGTAGTAGGAACAAGAGTTATTGTTCTGTAACGTTGGGACAATCTAACGTTAAATACTATTTAAATTCATACCTATGTTAATCGACGAAGTATATATCAATGCAAAAGCAGGAAAAGGTGGAGCTGGTCGTGTGGCTTTTTTTCCAATGAAAGCAGGACCATGTGGTGGTGATGGGGGCGATGGTGGAACTGTCATTGTTCGCGGAAAGAAGGAAGTAAAGAATCTTAATACATTTGCAACTAAAAAGGCTTTTGTTGCTGAAGATGGTGGACAAGGTGAAAACTTCAACAAGACTGGACATAGAGGAGCAGATTCTATACTATACGTTCCTCTGAATACAGAAGTTGTTAATACCATGTTAAAGACAAAGATTGTGGTAACAGAAGTTGATCACGATTATATTTTGTGTAAAGGTGGAAAAGGTGGAAGAGGGAATGATAAATTTAAGTCTGCTACAAATCAAACTCCAAAACATGCAGAGCCTGGTACTCCTGGAGAAAGTTTCCATTTTAAAATTATTCTAAAGTTAATTGCTGATGCGGGGTTTATTGGACTACCAAATGCTGGAAAGAGTAGTCTCCTAAATGAAATAACGAATGCTCGAGTTGCTACAGCTCCCTATCCATTTACAACTCTAGAGCCAAATCTAGGAGCATTTGAACATTTTGTCATTGCAGATGTACCAGGTCTTATTGAAGGCGCTTCAAAAGGAAAAGGTTTGTGGAGTAGATTTTTAAAACATATTGAAAAAGTAAAAGTTCTTTACCACTGTATCAGTGCAGAAAGTGATACTCCAGAAAATGAATATAATACGGTGAGAACTGAACTTTCAAACTCGAATCCTATTCTCATAGAAAAGAAGGAACTCATTCTTTTAACAAAAATTGACTTACTTGAACCAGAGGATAGAAAAAAGAGAATAAAAGCACTTGAAAAGAAGCTAGGACTTCCCGTACTTGGAGTGTCAGTACATGATTTAGATTCAATTGAAGCACTAAAAAAGAATATTCGTGATAATGTTGAGGTATAACACTAGGCAGTCTCAAGTACTCTATTAAGATCTTCCATTGTCGTAACTTTCATAAGACGATCCCTTAGTCTCGCAGAACCTTCCATCCCCTTGCAATACCATGAAATATGTTTACGCATTGGGCGTCAGTCTAAATCAGGTCGATATTGTAAACATAATTGCGCATGATACAACATGGCTTTTTTTCGCTCTTCAAAGGTAGGATGATAATCTTTAAATATCCAAGGATTTCCGAATGCAGCTCGTGCAATAAGTACCCCATCAACACCATACGTTTTCATTTTATCTTTTGCATCGGTAATACTTGTTACATCCCCATTACCCCAAAGAGTTATATTTGTTCCTCTCGTAAGTTCTTTTGCCTTCGCAATTTCTGCCCAGTCTGCTTTTCCACTATAGCGTGCATCAAAAGTACGACCATGGAGTGCGATTCTATCTACTCCCGCTTCAATGAGATAGGGGATAACTTCAGTTACTTGTGTAGCATGATATCCTATTCTTGTTTTAACAGAAATTGGCATTACGTTTGAGCCTTGACAACCTCGTAGGTTAATAGAGGCTAGATTAACAATACAGCTTTTTTTCTTAATAACTTCAACTGCCCGCTTCATATTGTCAGGAAGGTCTGTGTCTGCAAGCCTTTTTCCATTTAACCACTCGCCTCTTGCAGTTAAAAGAACCTTGATAATTTCCTTTGCACGGGGAAGATCAAGAAGAAGTGCGGCTCCTCCACCTTTTTTTACAATATTTGTGTCAGGACAGCCCATATTTACATCTATCCCAGCATACCCTAACTCTGCCGCAACAAAAAAAGCATACATATAGAACGCTGGGTGCGGACCAAAGAATTGAGCAATAATAGGCGTATTTGTTTTATGCTTATCGAGAGCATGAAGCAAAGTCTCTCTTCCTCTAAAAAGCCCTTCAGTAGTCACAAATTCCGTATACATAACATCAGGAGTTCCTAGTTCATCAGTCACTTGTCGAAATGCGGCATCGGTTACTCCATCTACGGGTGCAAGGGCAATAACACCAGGGTCAGATATATTCATATTACAGATACGATTGTAACAAATATATCTATATATGCATTACTACATTTTCTCCTGTATTCAACCTCTTACGATCTTTTTTCCTTTACATACATCGGAGAAGAATTCATCGATTTTTGTTTTATCTACATGTTGCATAACTACCACATGTGCAATATCTCCATAACAAGAAAGTTGCCAATCTGATATGACATCTTTATGCGGCTAATCAAAGTAGACAGTATTGGAAAATTGATTCAAATTTGACTGAAATCCTGCATCCTGGAACTTTGAGTGTAAATACTGAGCATTCTCTAAACACAGTTTTGCATCTGCTTTGAGCTTGTCTTTGCCGTATTTTTTTATTGCGTACCATGCATAGAGTGGGCTATGACCATTTCTTGATCCAGAAATAGTTGTGTCATGAGAGTTAATATACTCTACTTTGTTTTTGACTTTCTCCACATGGTGCTTTCTTGCGAGGACTATACCAGACATGAGTGGAACTCCTAAAAATTTATGCATAGATATGGCTATACTATCTACTCCTTTATCAAAGGAATAAAATGGTGCGCTTTCAATAAAGGGCGTTATCATTCCGGACAATGCACCATCAACATGTATATATGTTTTTTTAATTTTATTTGTGTTTAAAACAAACTTAATTTTATCCAAATTATCAAAAGCCCCCTTAACGGTTGTTCCACAGTTAACCAAGACAATAGCTTCACCTGACTTATTTTTTCTTAATACTCTATTAAAATGTTCATAGTTCATTTCTCCGCTTTCTTGGGACTTAATCTCGACATAGTTCATTCTTAATATTTTTGCGGCTTTAGCTATGGAATAATGGGTATCTTCGGAAAAATAGAGTGTCGCCTTTGGAAGTGACTCTCGAGCAAGAAACATACCTTCCATATTACCTTCAGTTCCTCCTGATGTGATATATCCCCATCCATCTTTCTTAGTCATATGATATAGCTCTAAAAAGAAGTGAACAACTTCTTGTTCAAAATGCTTTGAGTGTTTTTTCCATGACAAAGTTGAAAATGGATCTCCAGCATTGTTGATATAGATACCACATGCTTTTGTGATGAATTCATAATCATATTTCATATTATTAGGAAATCCTAAATACTTATTTTCCAATAATTTCATCTGATCGATATATTTGTCTAAGTGGTCATGTATTTTTTTCATAAAAAAAAACCCGCTTTTGGCGGGGTGTGTTTTAACTTTTTTTCACACTTATCCCGCCCGTGTTGGGGTAATAAGCCTGACAAAAAGAACTGATAAATTGTTTTTCATATGTGTTAGTTGATTGTAATAATAGACATAGAAATTGTCAAGGGCAAAATACGTATATGTTATGTATATAGAGATGAGCTTATTGTAGTAGTCCAATTACATTAGATGATCTCTTCTTTTCTTTTTCTTACGAAGGTAATCCATTCTTCAACCACTTCAAAAATAAGCTTAAATGGTGCTTCAATAAGGAAATCAAGAATAAAGATCATGAAATTAAGTTTTGCCAATCCCCCACTAAAAAACTTTCCCAACGACAGAATTGGCATAAAGAAAAAATCTACCAGCGGAGTAAATACACCTTCTTTTTCAGCTAGTCTATATTCATTAACTATCTGTTTAACTCTATAAGAGAAGAAAGTAACAAGGCAGACAAAGAAGATAAAGACGACAATACTTATCATGTTAAATTCAAGTAAAAGCAAACCCTCATAAATAAGGGTCAATGTAACGATGAAAGTAAGAGAATAGAAGATAGTAAATCCAAAGATGAGAATAGGCTTTCGCTCAATACCCTTTTTTGGCATGTAGGAAATATTTGTCTCAAAAGCAGTGTCAGCATCAATTATTTCAAGAATTCTTTGGAATATGTTCTTTGTATTTTCTTCACCTGGGATTTTAAAGACAGAAACGATGAGAAGCATGAGGAGTGGAGGAAATAGTGTGTTAATACCAATCGATCTCATATTTACCTCACCATACAGCCATTGTGACACTGGGACTTCTAGTATGAGAGCAAATACCATCTTCGTAAGAAATACGTAAATGAAACTACGAATTGCAAGATTGCGTACTCGTGAATTAAGTTGTTGATATTTTTCTCGACACGTTTCGTCCACTTGTTTCCAAAGCGACGTTTTATCAGAAAGGATCTCTTGTGCTTCTTTGGCTTTATCCTTGAGAATGCTGAATAGGATGAGGAATGGTGGGAGCTGTTTGCGTGTAAAACGAGTTAAGCTATCTACATAACTATTTGTAAGAGTTTCATCTATTTTTTTAAATAATGCTGGCGCTTTTGCAGCAAACACATCCAGCTCTTTGTCTGTATAAGTGCTAATCGGCTTATAGAAAGTAACAAAAAGATGATATCTCTGATATGGCAAGTCGCTTTTTCTAAATGATTTTTCAAGTGCTGCTAAGAAATATGCGTCTTTTTGATCTTCTGATAATCCTTCAATCTTTATTTTTTTGCGTAAAACTTGATAAATAAAGAAAAGGTAGCTTGAAAACCTATTGGCGTTTTCTGGTGAAAGTGTTTCTTCAATTTCACAGGTCATAAGATCCATGATATATTCCGACAAAAAGTGTTGAATCTCAACAGGTCGACCTGTGATGATTTTGCGTTTTAAGGTGAGATACTTATTTATAATTTGTTGAATATCAATAAGTTCTTTCCCTCCTAATGAGCCGTTAGCAAAATAGCGTGCCCAAAGAAGTTCTCGGAGCACATTCTCAGCTTCGTGAGTTCCCTCAGGATTAAGCATAAGCCGACGAGAAAGAATTCTTTCAATTGCAGCTCGGCGCATAAGATGATCTTCTCTATATTCCACTGCGTTGCGTAATTTTTCGTATACAAGTGCAAAAAAAGAAACAGCCTGAGACACTGCAATTTTAGAGAGATCATCCGGCCTTGAACGCATTTTAAGTTGCTTTAAACTTCCTAAAAGTGCATTTGTGAAGTTGGATAATGAGATTGGCTGTGGCTTGTCAATAGGCTCTTCCATAATCGTATAGTATACCACAAATAATGACCTATAACACACAAAGTTATGCGTTTTGCAGAGTTTTAGCTACTTGTTTTACCTTGTCTTTTGATGCCCAAATGAGCACAGAATGACCCTTATAGTCAATCAACTGCTCATTATACCCAGACTCAAGTAAAAATAGCTTGTGTGGCGCTAAATCTGTGATATTTTTGTTTGAATAAGGCGTGCTAATTGAGGTATTAATTGAGATGTCTACTACGCCTAAAGGCAGGTAGGGTGCTAAATATCCAGCAGTAACACGAGTTCTATAGCATAGCTGAGAGATACTCTGAAATAGCTCAAACTTCCATTCATTTATTGCACCAAATGTTGGTCCTAAGTCAAAATGGACAATTGAGCTTGAAAGTGGTAGTTCTTCTCTCTTCCCCACCTTTACATCATTTATGCTGGCTCCAAGACCCTTGATTGCTTGGAACATTTGTTTGGACACTGGATTATAGATAAAGCTCACTATTGGCTCATTATTCTTCAATAACGCCACTTGAGTGAAAAAAAGGGGTACTTGAGTTGCAAAGTATTTGGTGCCATCAATAGGGTCAATAGTCCAGTTATATTCACCGAGCATTTCTGTCTTGCCCTCTTCAACGATAAATCCTGCTTGTGGTAATATCCTGTAAAGAGCTTTTCTCAAATATTCTTCAACTTCTGTATCGGTTTCCGTTACAATGTCGCGTTCGTCTTTTAAATGAGTGACAAATTGATGATTGTCCCATGCATCTTTTATCATTTCCCCCGCTTCTAATATGCGAGGTTTCACATCATTTGCAAGAGATTGTAAATCAAACATCATAAGGATTAGTTGAGAGCATCTGTATTAACGCCTTTTGCCATGTCTATATCTTTTACTTCCTTTAGAGTCTTTGCCACAAAATGCTTTAGCTCATCATACTTTTCCTGCGTTTTTGCTTCAAATTTTGCCGTAAGATACGGGCCATTTTGTGATGCTCTGATGACAAAC
>JAPLYR010000014.1 GCA_026395455.1 Candidatus Roizmanbacteria bacterium
GTGCAACTCTGAGTTGTTTTTTTACTGAAACAAGACGAAATAAATAAATACCAAAAAAAGAATAGAGCAATAATCTCATAAAATAGAGAAAGCCAATACTGTTCTGCAAAAAAGTAAACTGAATGAATGACACAAAAAAAGATATAAGAAAAAAGATGACTAGCGCTAATGCAATTTTCTGAGAGAAAAACTTCTTAAGTGGATCAAATCCAAATCGAAATAGAAGATAAATGAGATATACAAAAAGAATACCTTCTTGAACATACCCATTAATAACCCCCTGAAAAAGCTCAATTCTCGCAAATTGACCAGCCAGAAGAGAGATGAAGAGGGAGAATAAAAGGATGTAATCAAACATATAATTTGGTCGCTAATTTCGCGCGTACTAAAAATGAATGAAACGACATGACAAACGAATAGACAAAACCAGCCGCACCGTCAAATAACCCACCCAGAATAAAATAGGTATAGATAAATTTGACAAATGGGAGAAAGATAAGTTCGAGGAGAGAGAATTTTTTCCCTTGTTTCTCAAGTTCGTTTGCCCGTATAGTTGAATACTCATTTACGTCTTGAATAAATGATGAGAGAGATTCATGAGAATTATGATTAATGTACCCACTCAGTTTTTTGACTTCACCTGTTGGGACAAAAACTTCATGAACTGCCCCCACCCAACTCCCACTTCCCTTTTTCATGAGACGAATGATTCCTGTATTTCGTGCTTTTTGTGTTTCTCCAAATTTGAGTTCTGTATCCCAGAAAAAATCTCTTCGAGGTAGTGAGTATGCAACAACAGTGTCTTCTGATTGGAGTTTTGCAATTTCAGTTTGTAACTCATTTGTTACTTCTTCATCTGCATCAATAAATAAAACCCATTCGTTTTTTGCCTGACTCATTGCCCAATTACGCTGCTCTGCAAAATCTACTTTTGCTTTCGTTACTACTTGGGCTCCAGCTTCTTGCGCCCTCTTTTCAGTCTCATCAGAAGATTCATCATTCACAACTAGTATTTCACTACAAAAGGAAAGAGATCGCACTGCTTGTGCAATCTTTTTTTCTTCATTTTTAGCTATGATTATTGCCGATATGTTTTTCATATAGTTACATACAACTCTTCAATGAGCTTTCTTGTATTGTGGGCATTAAAGACCTTTTCTGCCCTTTCTCTCCCAATTGTACCAAGTTTAGAACAAAGCTGCTTATTGGTATATAAATCGGTAATAGATTGTGCCAATTCCTGTTCATTTCCTTCTTCTGTAAGTATCCCAGCATCTTGTACCACATCTGCAATTGCACCGCTTTTGGTGGATACTATTGGGAGCCCACTTGCCATGGCTTCAATAAACACCATTCCATATTGCTCTTCCCAGGTGGTGGTTTTCTTTGAAGGGACACAGAATACGTCAGCTTGCTGAAAGACCGTTGGTATTTCTTTATATGATTTGTGTTCTATCGTAACACTATTTTGAAGATTGACATCCTGTATTAATTTGCGTAATGTATTCTCAAGTGGACCTTGCCCAACAATGTGTAGCCTGATATCTTTTGTAGTCGCAATAACTTTTTTAAAAGCATTGTACAAATCCATAACACCCTTTTCTTCTACAAGTCGCCCGACAAATAATATTGTGAAAGGTTTTGATTCTTTTTTTGATGCAGGATAAAAGAGTGACACATCAACACCAAGTGGGATTAGTGATATTTTGTTTGCATTGACTCCTTCGGTAATAAGACACTGCTTTGCTTTTCCGGTATAACACACAAATCGATCAACATACTGCATAGTAAATTCCTTAATTCTTTTTTTGGCAGTGGTTGATTCATTGTTAAAAGGAATTGTTTCCCACCATGTGGAAATGAGTTTTTTTATGAGCCCCTTACTTCTTAGGACTGCTACTTGATACGAATAATAATAGTGAGGGTCTCCCACATGAACAATGTCAGAATCAACGATATGATTTTCCAGTCCAAACAACACCTGTGAATCACCAATAGTTCTATTTGCAATATATTTAATTGGTTTATTTAAAAAAGACAATCTTTGAAAATCTGCAAGACTGGGAAGTTTAATAAGTGGAAATTGAACATGTGAATCAATTGGAAAAAGTGAAGAATACCCCGTTATATTTAAGGGATAGTTTTGTCCTTCAAAATTATTCAAGAATGCCCCACGTACAAAAGATATTTTCATATGGAATCCATATTGCTATTTATTTAATAAAGTTTTTGGCAATCTCATTACCTCTCTTATTTTTTGTCCCACATTCGCATACTTCCAAAAAAACTTCCACCTGCTTTTCGCAATCCACTTTTCTTTCTTTTTATTTAATTGTGATACCTCAAAGTGGTCATAAGTAACTTCTGAGTCAATGCCAACTACAAAACCAGCATTCCTGGCTCTCACACAATAATCAACATCTTCATAATACATAAAATACGACTCATCCCACAGTCCAATTGTTTGCACGACTTTTTTTGAAAAACCCATAACTGAACCGCTAATAAAATCCACCTGAGTAAATCTATGAGCTGGTTTTTGAGAAATAAGTCCACCACTAAGTCTCCACTTATCAATTTCTCCACCATAAAATATACTTTTCCCCTGTTTCATTACATAACCCCATATATCAAAAAGTTTTGAAGCCGCAAATAATGATTTTACAGAGATACCTTTTAATGAAATGTCGGGATTGAGTGCAAAGAAGTAGTCGCATCCATCTTCTAAGCCCGCTCGTATCCCCTCATTAACCCCCGCTGCATACCCCTTTCCATTGGTACTATTATCAATCCAATAGATAGTGAACGACTTCACATAATTAGTTGAATCCAAATGTCCCGATGAAAAAATAGTTTTAATTTCTTCTTCCAAACGTGCCTTTTCTTCCTGAAGTGTTTTATACAAAACCACAATCAGTGCAATTTTAGTCTCTGTTAACCCCTGCCTACCGGCAGGCAGGTACGAAGGTTGCCAAGGCTGATTATTCATAACGCCTAAGAGATTTTCATTAAAGATTTCCCATTTATAAGGATGAGAAATACTTTTTTCTGCCTTTTTAACATTATGCTTTAAAAGTGCTTCATTTAATTTTTCTTCATTTGGGACTAATGTTAAATGAGGAAAATATTTTTTGTATTCCTGGAAAATGGGAAGGTCGAGTGCAATAACCGGGAGTCCCTCAATCAACGCTTCAAGTACTGGATAACAAAATCCTTCATGTTGTGAGGTATACATCATAACATCTGCATTTTTATAGAGCCACTTTAACTGTCCATCATTAAAGTTTTGTATAAACTGAACGTTTTGTGTTTTCCCAATGTGAAGTGACTTTACATATTCCGCCTCTTGAGGACCTGCGATGACGGTATAGGTGTCTCCAACTACTGACAGCAACTTATCAATTCGTTTCACTGGTTTTACCACTCCCACAAACAAAGCGATTGGTTTTTTTGGTTGAATGAAAACCGGCTTTTCTGCAACACTTTGAAGATGATCTGCACCAGATGGGATTACCTGTACTTTATAGACAAAATTGGGATATCTTTTTTCAAACTCTTTATATATCTCGTTATGCAAAATGATAATTGTGTCAGAGATACGAATCGACTGTTCTGTTTGAAACTGCAACTTTGATGCTGAGTGTTTATAATTTTCTGGCGAAGAAAAAAAGCCAAAATCATAGAGAAACATTATTTTCTTTACCGGAAAGAACTGTAACAACCACGGTATTGTCCCGCCAGTTCCCAAAAATACATCACATCTATGAATTAGTATTGCAAGAGGAAGCCACAGCTGGGAATACAATCGAGTAGGAAGTCGATGCAAGGAGGCATTATTAAATCCAAACCAATAGTAGTCAACAGAACTATCTTTTCCAGAATTGATTCCCTGAATAACTCTATCTATCCCGCTTTTCACTCCTTCCCCAACAACATATGATCCACAATCAACACCAACTCTTTGCTTGCCTTTTACCCAAGGGATAAGAGCGTAGGAAAAAAATTCCATTTTTGCAAAGAGTGCATCAAGCATAATGCGGGCAAATCCATCTTTATACCCTTGATCCTTAATCGCACGCGCATAAAACATATGGAGTGGATGAAGAAAAAGTTCTTTCAGTCCATATTTCCTCTTTGCGTTCTTATATTCTTTCGCCTGTCGTACCGAGTAGTCAAAGAACTTTTTTATAATTTGAGGAAATGATCTGTATGAATAATGGGAAACTTCTGATTTGAGTTCTCCGATAACTCCTTTCACTTTATACTGCTCATGGATAAGCATCTCTCCCGAAGTTGCACTCGTTGTTTTAAACAAAACTAATTTTTTATGCAGCTCACCGTGCATGAGTTTTTTTCCAAACAAATGATTGCGAAAATGAAGTCGGTACCCATCATATTTTGGATTTGAAAGTGCTTGTGCAATTTCTTCTTTGTTTTTGTTTGTAATAACTTCATCGCTATCAAGAACAAACGTCCACTCAGTAGTAACTTGAGATAGTGCGAATGCACGTTGCAGACCAAAATCATAACAATGATGTCTCACTACTCTGCACTTAAATTGCTGTGCGATTTCAACTGTGTAATCTGTGGAGTAGTCGTCAATAATGACAATCTCACTAGTCATATTTTTTACACTTTCCAAAGTTCGCACCAGAGTATCTGCTGCATTGCGTGTAATAATAAGTACTGTGAGATTCTTTATCATTTGAGTAATGTTAATTTCCCCTTCTTTTGTTGTACTATTTTTGGATTAAACAAATTAAAAAAAGGTGTATTTGAATTGCCTAAATATTGTCTTCGTATTTTTGGGTCATCCAGTTGTACCACTGAAAATCGTGGTGGACCAAATGAAAAATGGACGATTCCACTTCTCATGAGTACAAATGGATAGGCGCATCCAATGAGAAATAAAAGTGCCACAACAATTGTCATAAATATGCTTTTTTTTGTTTCCACTAAATACGTCAACCAATATATTCCCACAACAAACAATGCAGGAATGGAGGCGCGCATTGCAAAATCATTCATCAAACCCATTTTGTACCATGGAATTAAAAGGAGAATTGCAAATGCGAGAAATAGGAGAGAAGACCTTTTTTTTGCTCTGATAAGGAAAGCTGCAAAGATACCGAATTCCAATAAATAGAACATGCCAAGACGAAAGAGTATTTTGCTGCCAAATAATTTCTCAATTTGCCATAGCCATGCACTTGCAGTTGTTTCTCTTACACTTAACGTCATGTTCGAAAGAAAAAATAGTATTTCTATTGCCAGAATAAACAAGGAAAGTGCAACTGTTGTTATTTTTATTGGACATTTTTTGCGGATAAACATCCATGCATAAAATGGAGCAAGTCCAATAAATACAAATGGCGACCACAACAAAGTAGACACAAATAGAAGATCTTGAAAGGGTAATTTTTTATCTTTTAAAAAACTAAAGACAAGTATCCCGATACAAATCCACCCCGCAATAACATGCTGAGGAACATAGAAAAAAAGTGTAGTGTTGCCAGAATATTGCCAGATAATCCCCCACCATTCCCAATCGGCATATCCACTAACTCTCTTCCACATCATGAGACGTCCAATAAGGTCGAGTCCTGAAAAAAAGGGAAAAAGGAGACTTATCCATATCTGTGTTTTTTCTTTCACAACAGATAAGAGCCATGTATATGCTATTGCGATTCCTCCATAGGTCCATGCAAAGAGTGCAATATTTGCTGCCTTCCACCCGAGCCATTTTCCAATAACAGCACTGGGAAGATAGTATGCGAAATAATAAACAAGGTAGACGAATTTATTGGTCTCAACCAGTTTATAGGTAACTGGCCAGTCAAAGGAAATGAGGTCGCTCAAAATGGCGCTATGTTTGAATGCATCTCCATCTTGAAGACCCCTATGTCCTGTTCCTGAAAGGAGTGTCCAAGTAAACAGAAAAAGTCCACTCACAATAAGCGTTTTTTTTGAAATAAAAATAGATCCGCTCACCTTTTTTATGTTTTTAGTTATCACATACACCAAGAAAACAAAGAAAAAAAGAGCGATAAGAGGGTGTGTCCACCCGGTTAGAAATATGCAAAAGGGAATAAGAAGATATAAAACGCTTGCGGCAAGAAGCGCTCGAATAGAAATATGCATATTACTCCTTATTATACCGCCAAATAGTATAAGAAGCGGTCTGTCCTGTTTGTTTAAAATGTGCCGTTAATGCCTTTTTTACTTGTGGAGTCAAACTCTCATATTCTCCCATTTTTTTTGGGACAATAATATAGAGGACACCAGTAAGATCTACTGGTCGATTATAAACTCTTTGGACCCAAGGAAAGTGAAGTGGGGTAAACTCATGAGGTAGTGCATCGAGATAATAATAAAGTTCAACTCTGTTCCCTACTACCAGCACATTTTCTTCGTTCTTTCCGGGCATAAGAGATCCCACTTGCTTTGCCTCTTTGATGACCGATGAAGAAAGATATACCTGCCTTTTTTGATTATCCTTAAATGTTTTATATGCATCTCGCAGAATAATGAGTGAAAAAATAAGAAGTACTATCCATACAACTTTACGAATTTTTTTTGTGTTTAAAACATCAGCTACGAGGAGAATGAAAAAAGGAACAAATAAAGCGAAGTTCAATTTTGAAAGTCCTTGAAAAAAGAAGGTAAATGAAATTAATGTCATTAAGAGAAGAGGAATATTTTTATATTTTTTCTTATAGAGATAAAGGAGGAGGAGACCAAATATGACACAAATACTTAATAAAAGTTTGAGTTGAATGCCGAGAAAAAAAGTTTTATACGTAGACTGAATATAAGAGTAATTAAAAACAATCATTTGCCTCCATAGTCGATCGAGCGCTCTTAAACTGATGAAGTAAACTATTGCCACATCCCACGCAAGTAAAAAAACTGCAATACTTTTTTTTCTTGTTGATTTTATAAATACGGGAATCAAAAACAAGAAAGCTGTTGGCTTTATCATGGTGGCAAGAGCTACAAATAACCAAGTAAAATGTTCTCTTCTTATTTCAAAAAATAGCCATGCAATGACCAAGAAAAATGCCATCCCTGCGTCATACCACAGTTGTTGCTGAACTACTGTGAATTGAAATGAAAGATATAAAATAAGAATAAGAAAATACAAAAGTGGTTTCTTGATTTTCCTTGCAACTAAATAGGCAATAATAGCAAATTGAACCAGTTGGGTTACAACAAAGATAGTTGAAAGAGAAGAGAGGTTCTGACTAAAGGGAGCAAGAAGAATACTGGTAAGAAACCCATGATGATCAAAGAAAGACAGGTACTGTACTAACCCTTTTGAAACAAGCCAAGGATAAAAAAAGAATTCTGGAAATATCTGTACTGGAAGCGAAACGAGAATAATTAAATACGATAAAAAACAAATGGCGAATAGAGAAAATATGATCATTTTTTTTGATAGATTGTCGTAATAAGACCGCCCTTCCCTGCTCTCCATATAAACCTTTTTATAAAAAAGTAATAGGGAATCCACCAACTAAAAAAGTAATATTTTGCCAATTTATTTTTGCCAAAATTCCCATCAAGATTTTTTTTGAAATCGTCCCAATCTTCACACGTACCATAATAACATTCCTTCCACGTTTTCTTTAAAAATAAGTGTGAGAATGAATTTTTACTGAAGTAAAAACGGTGATCCTCAACCATCCACCAAGACCAGTTCTTTACCATGCGCGCCATAAGACTTAAGTAATTGGGTGTTTGAATAACTACAATTCCATTTTTGTTGAGAAGTTTTTTAAAGAGGAGAATTGTTTCCTTTGGCTTACTTACATGTTCAAGCACATCATAGAGAATAATAGTGTCATATTTTTTTGTAGCTATTTTGGCAAATGATTCAAATGATTTTTTGATCACATGAACTGGGATACCCTTTACATATTCTGGAGTTACTTCTGGCTCGAGTGCATCTACCTCATAGCCTTTTTTTGAAAGCATGCTGCTAAGTAGTCCAAACCCTGCGCCAACTTCCAATACTTGTTTCCCTTTTGAATATCGTTTCAGTAAACCCAATGTTTTTTTATACCTTTTTATAAACTGCTTTTCCCTCTTTTGATACTCAGCAAATTCGTAAATATGTTTGGTACTTTTTCGTGGAGTCTTTGGGTCTACAAATGCAACGAGGCACTTTCTACATTGGTAGATCTGTACCTTCTCAACTTCGATATGGGGATATACATTTGGCGAACCACACACAGGACATTTCATAAGCATCTATTATATAAAATCCCCACTGAATAAGCCCTGCTGTTAACCTGCGCACCTGCCTGCCGGCAGGCAGGGGTTAACAGAGGCTAAATTTACATAGGTCCATTTCTTGAAGCTTGTGCACCATATGCACTATCCCAGTGTGCCTCTTCATCCTGTTGAGCTTGTCTTTCTTCTTCCGCAGTTAATACTCTGACAACAGGTGGTGCGGGAGGTTTAGAAATTGTATATTGAGAAACGTGTGCTGTATTGCTTGATGCAATTCTTGCTGTGAGGGCATTTGCAAGTTTTTCTTCCTCTTCACTTCCTTCATTTACACCTATCCTAACCGAAGGCTCGCGTGAAAATGGCTGATTACCAAGTGGGATAGCAGATTCAATAGTTAGCTCAGGCGCAGGTGTGCCAAATACTGCTGTATAGTCTGCTTTTGTTTGTTCGATAATCGCTTGCGTACCTGGAGGAAGTGGAGGTCTAGTAGGTTTTTGTGCTGCCGTACTTTTTTCTAGAGCAGTATGAACCTGGTCTTGAACCTGCCTATTTGTGAGAAACTCACCGTTGCCCATAGTGCTATTATACTACTATAGGACTACAGTTGCAAATTTCATACTTTTATTACGTCTATCTATTACAACGTCAACTTCTATACTTCCATAATATTTTCGTGCCTTGTTAACCTGCGAGGTTAACAGAGGCTAAATTTACAGTACTGCCGACTGAGCCTGGCAGACGCCGCGTCTGCCAAAGGGCGCTAATATACTGCTTTAGCCCTTTATAGTAGGCTTTTTATGACCAAAAGCGGCTTATAAGCGACTGCGTTTTTTGATTCTCTCTTTTATAGTTCTTTGCATGGAATGTAAAATATGTAAATCAAAAATAACAAAACATTTTGCTAATAAAAACGGCTACGTATTTTATCGTTGCATTAAATGCAAAACAATTTTTTTAAATCACTTGCCTTCTGTTAAAAAGCTAAACAATTATTATTCAAGTCAATTTTCATATACTGATGGATTAAAAAACGAAATACTCATTCGAAAAAGAAGCAAACAAATACTAATGCATATTAAAAAATATTTACCTTATGGTAAAACCTTATGTGATGTAGGAAGCGGTTATGGTTGGCACATGCTGCTCAATATAAAATATTTGGGATAGAACCATCTCAACAGTTAGTTAGACATGCAAAAAAACATTTTGGAGTTCATACATTTCTTGGATCTCTAACAAAATATACAAACTCTCAAAAAAAACAGTTTGATATTGTTACTTGTATCCATGTAATTGAGCACGTAACTAACCCAAAGCAATTTATTACTCTTCTCCTTAAAATCGTTAAGCCGGGAGGTTTGCTATATATTGAAACACCAAATAGCGACAGCCATCTTTTATACGTTGAAAGAGAAAGCTATACCTTCCTTATTCCTCCAGACCATCTATGGCTATTTTCCCAACAATCAATTAAACAACTACTCCCAAAATACTCTTCTATCATTTCAATAAATACGTATAGCTATTCGGAACATTTAATGGGAATTATAAAAAGAATAATAAAATCCCTTAGTCTTTCTGAACGAAGTGAAGAATCTACCGAGAGGAACGAGGAAAAAAAACGTGAGGAGTTTACTCTGAGCAACTCCAAAGGGTTAGATCCTTCAGCTAATCACTTCAGGATGATACAAAAATTCAAAAAAAATCTCTCCTACCTACTTTTTGACCGCACTCTTGCTCCCTTTTTAACAGGCA
>JAPLYR010000103.1 GCA_026395455.1 Candidatus Roizmanbacteria bacterium
GTATTGTGTCGTAAATATTCCACCAATATCTTTCTTTTCGAGTAATTGTTTTTTGTATTCTGGAAGTGGTGCTGAAAATGGATTATGGGTGAATGTCCATCCGCCTTCTTCAGTTTTTTCAAAAAATGGGAAATCAACAACCCAAGCAAATGCTTGAATTTTATTTTTTTTATCTTCTTCTGTTCTCAAATCAAATTTATCTGCGCCAAACTGCTCTTGAGCTTGTTTATAGGTGTAGCGGGGAAATGGTTTTTGTTTGATAGGAATATTGAGTTTTTCGTACACTTCAATAACCATTTTTTCTGTTAATGCCATTACGTCTTCTCGCTCAACAAAACTCATTTCCAAGTCCAACTGCGTAAACTCTCCGTATGCACGGTCTGCTCGAGGGTCCTCATCTCTAAAACAGCGCGCAATTTGAAAATATTTTTCAATACCACCCACCATTAATAGTTGTTTGTACTGTTGAGGAGATTGGGGGAGTGCGTAAAATTTCCCTGGTTGTAAACGTGCAGGAATAATAAAATCACGCGCTCCTTCTGGAGTTGATTCAGACAAAATAGGTGTTTCTACTTCAATAAATCCATTTTTATAATAGAACTCTCGAATTTCTCTTATAAATTGAGATCGAAACGCAAGATTTTCTGCAAGTCGTGGTCTTCGAATATCAAGATATCGATATTTAAGTCGCGCTTCTTCGTCAATTTCATATCCATCAGTTGTTACTGGGATAGGCATGGCATTTGATTTGTTCAGGATAACCACTTTTTTTATTTCAATTTCAACAGAACCCGTTTTTATTTTTGCATTCGTCATTTTTCCTGGTCGCTCTTTCACAAGCCCTGTCACTTCTACGACATCTTCCATAGAAAGCCCTTTACAATCCTCTCCTCCAACTGCTTGTACAATACCACTTCGGTCTCGCAAANTTTTTTGTGATCTCGTACAGTATTTACCCATGCATAGAGCACAACTTCTTTTCCAACAAGATTTGGGGTATCCGAAATGTAAACAGTTTTCATATTGTTGATATGATACTAAGTATCGCTCTTCTTTACAAGGAGTCTTATTCTTTTTATGATATACTATAAGACACTAACTACCTCGTATTGACGAGGTTTTTTTATTTTTCTATGTCAGAACGTTCAATTACATATAAAGGTAAAACATATGGAACATTAAGGGAAATTGATGATCCAGATTTTGCATTTTATAATACAAAACCAATTAGAACTGCTTTACACGTTGATGCATCTATTGCGACTCCAATTGTCGCAAGAGAAATGGATGGTCTTACCTATTTAGCATGGAATCAGACCACTCTTATGCCGGCAAGAAAAACATTTGATATGGCAGTTGCTGTGGCATGCATATTGGATACTATGGACAGACATGTTACAGTCGGAGATATAGGGACAGGTACTGGAGTATTTCCCATTACTGTTGCAAATCTGCTTTCAGAAAAAAAAGATATTAGTTATCATGCTACAGATATTTCTTCAGCAGCCCTTCAAGTTGCATCAATTAATGCTCAAATAAATGGATTAAACCCTGAAGATATTAACTGGAAAAATACGGATGGATTAGATGGTATTCATCATGACATTGCAGGATTTGATGTTGTATTTTCAAATCCACCTTTTACCCGTACAAAAGATCTTCCAAGAGTAAATAGAAGTGGATTTAATCCAGATTTAGCATTAGATGGGGGAGCAGATGGTGCTCAATTTTATAGACAATTTACACGAGAAGCAGTTCCCTTACTAAATAAAGAAGGCGTTCTTGTCTTTCAACTTCCTTTAGAAGAAGCAGGAATTGAACAAGTCGTGAGGTCGGTGTGTCCGATAGTTCCTGGCTTACCTATACATTTACTTGCTGATCATGGGAAAAGATATACTCAATTTTTCCCGCTTTTTATGACAATAGGGGGGAGTAACAATCATATTGAACAATTCAAAGCCCAAAAATATCGCGTAGAACGAATCTGATATAAGATTTTTTGTTACGATTTTACAGTCTTAATAAAACACTTTAACTGCTTTCTTCCTTGCCAGTATTGGACTTCAACCGTATAGAGTAGAGATATTTTTGATCCAACCTGAATCATTTCTTTTTGGCTTACACTTGGAGAAAAATAAACACATTCCAGTTGTTTTGTGCGGTCGATTACATCTTGTGCAATAAATCTTAAATGTTCTTGTTTTTTTCCCATTGTTTTTACAAAAAGAATGTTCGCTGAACTTTGAAACACAGGAGTAGGATTTCCAATACCAAAGGGAGTTAACTGAGTTAGTGCATCTGCTAGCTTCTCAGTGACACTACTCATAGGTATTTCTATATCTACGGAAATCTCCTTATCTTTTGGAGGTGGAACATCGTTTAAATTATCATTTACAGCTTTTTCAAACATTTCAAGTTGATCATCTTTGAGCGAAAATCCTGCTGCCTGTGGGTGACCTCCTACATGTTTTAATAGATTGAGAGATCTTAAAAAAGCAATAATATCAAAATATTTTACAGAACGTGCAGACCCCTTCCATCCTGTCTCTGTTTTAGTCATCACAATTGAAGGTCTACGATACCGTTCAGTAATTTTAGATGAAATAAGACCAATTATCCCTTCATTCCAATTCTTATTTTTTTGAAGAATAAGTTTAGAGATATCTGATTTTTCAATTGCAACAAATGCTTCCTCAACTGCAAGATCAACCATTTTTTGTCGTGTAACATTATATGTTTGAGCATCATGTGCAAGTTGTTTCGCCTTAATCACATCTTTTGTACAGAGCATTCGAACAGCTTCGATAGCATGTGAGAGTCTTCCGACAGCATTTATTCTGGGCGCAAGAGCAAAGCCTGCATGATATGTTGATATTTCAATATCAGAAAGTCCAGAAACAGCAAGAAGCTCTTTTATTCCTGGTTTTGTTGCGTGCTGAAATGCTTGAAGGCCATATTTTGCAATGCTCCGAGAATAACCCACGAGTGGTACCAAGTCTGCAATTGTTCCCAGTGACGCTAGCGCAAGAAAATCATTCGTAAATAAATTTTTAAGAGTGGTATTTTCTGGATCAAGCATTTTCCAAATGGTGAGTGCTGTAATGTATGCCAGACCCGAACCAGATACCAGAGGGCAGTGAATAAGTGCCACTGCAGAATCGGGAAGTAGTTCTGGTTTTGTATGGTGGTCGGTTACAATAATTGGGATATCTTTATCATGAGCATATTGAATTTGTTCTCGGGCACTAATGCCATGATCTACGCTAATAATAAGTCCTGGGTTATATTTTTCTATAACGGCATCAATCCCTTTAATTGAAAAACCATATCCTTCTTTTTGACGATGGGGGACATAGGGAAAGACTGAGAAACCAAGTATATGAAGTGTTTCCCACAATACAGAACCTCCTGTAATACCATCCGCATCATAATCTGTATAAATAACAATATTCTTATTATTTTTCTTGCATTGCTGAAGATGAGAGAGAAGTATTTTCAATTCTTTTTCAAACCCTAATGTTTTTAGAGAGAAAGTAAGTGGGTGAGGGGGGTTCAAAAATGTTTGAATATCGGTAACGTTTCTTTTTATAAGAAGAGCACTTATTATTTGTTCAATATCCATGAACACCATTGTATCAGACGAGAGACTTATCTATTAGACAAGTCCGCCACCTTTGAAGATGTTTGGTTTTAACCAATCTTGTGGACTTTGTGCCCCTTCTTTTGACTGACTTTCTTGAGATTCGACACTTGCTATAGATTGTATTTGTTGACGTTCTGTTCCTGGTTGTTTTACTGAAAACACAGGTGTTGAAACAGGTCCCTGAGGTTGTTGAATCACAGGAGCTGGTGCTACTGGAGTTTCAAAAACAGGTGGCTTATATGCTGGAGCTTGAGGTGTTGTTTTTTTTGCTGCTCCTGCTTTTAATAATGATGCAACTGTTTCAAATGTTTCTGCGTTTACAGAATAAGAAGTAAATGTATTTGTTGCGGTGGCAATTCCAGTATATAAATTGGTAGCCATATCTTTATCAATCTCACATTCTAACTGTCTTAACACTTTATAAACAAGTTCGCTCGTTGAAGAACTTGTCTTGTTAATAAAGTTGACAGTTCCAAAAAATGCATTGGTTAAATGTCTATCAATATTAATGATTTCTTTTCCTTGGAATTGCGCCTGGTTTTCAGTATAGAGTGTTCCAACTGCATTAAGATTTGGTGCATCTACTGTAATAATAAAATCAAATGTGCCACCTGAGTATGAATAAATAACTTGATTTGGATTTAATTTTGGAAATCCAGGACGAGGAGCAATAACAAGATTAAATTTATCTCCCTGAATGTGATAATCAATTTTATCAATAGCCCCATCTGTATAGGGAAATGAAACAACAAGATTGTCTCCTCCAACTGAAAGAGTTGATTGAATTTTATCGGCTGCAACCATATCACTTTTAACAGGTGAGGAAGACACAATAGTTACATTTTTACCCATCTTAAGAAGTCCCAAATAGAGAGCTGTGGCTCCTGCAATAGCGTCTTGAGTAGGATTATTAGGGAGAACGACAATGCCGTTTGATCCCTTAGTTATAATATCCGAAACACGTGGTAGAGTGGTATTTGTATTTGGAAACATATTATAGGATACATTTTACCACATCACCTACCCGGATGTCAAGAGCAGGGGAGAGTATGAGACCGCACTCTTGCTCTTTTTTTACCTCTTCTACCTTCTTTGCTCGGATTTTGAGAGATACTATTTTTGATTTTCCTATAATATTGCCTGCACGGTGTATTTCAAGCATGTCACCAAGCTCAAATTGACCCT
>JAPLYR010000028.1 GCA_026395455.1 Candidatus Roizmanbacteria bacterium
CCCTGAGCAATTCATCGTTTTTTGTACCCTGTATTCCTGCAATGCCGCACATAGTTAATTAATATATAGTAACAATAAAAATTCGAATTATATCTAAATTATGAAACTAGGTGGCAGAATTTGGCTTCTCACCACTGACAAATCGAAATATATGGATTTTTGCAAATAACAATTCTGTGTCGATGACTATGTGCTTCTACCCAACTAAGTTGGTCTAGTTTGTTATTTACAAAAAGACATATATGAGATTTGTTACTGAACAAAAACAGTTTACATCTCTCTCAACAACCTTATTCTCTCCTCAATCGGCGGGTGTGTACTAAATAAACTCACAAACCAATCTCCTTTTTTCCCTTTCTTAAACGGATTACTAATAAATAAATGTGCTGTTGCGGTTGTTGCATGTTCCATGCTGGTTGGGAACCCACCAATCTTGGTTAGTGCACTTGCAAGGCTTGCAGGACGGCGAGTAAGAAGTGCTCCATCTGCATCGGCTAAATATTCTCTTTTTCTGGAAATGGCAAGTTGGATAAGTGTTGCGGTAAGAGGTGCAATAACAAGAGCAACGAGGAGAAGGATAAACATAACAGGATTTCTATTTTCATTATTATTGTCATCTCGGCTCCCCCTATTTCCCCACCACATACTGCGTAATACCCAGTCCGCAACAAGAGAGACTGTTCCAACAAGGACCGTAACTACCGTCATAACCAACATGTCATAATTTTTGATGTGCGATAATTCGTGAGCTACAACACCTTCTAATTCTCCTCTATCCATCATGTCAAGAAGCCCTTGTGTGGCGCAGACTACTGCGTGTTTTGGGTCTCGACCCGTTGCAAATGCATTGGGAGCTGCTTCTGGAATGACGTAAAGAGCTGGCATAGGAATCCCAGCGGCGAGCGCCATGTTTTCTCCTGCGGTATAGAAATTAAAATGTTCTTCCTTGTTAGCTGGCACTGCCCCGACCGAAAAAAGAACGAGCTTATCAGAAAAAAAGTAGCTAAATACTGAAGACACCGAAGAAATAATAAGACCCAAGACTAAATATCCATTTGCATCTCCATAATAAGCGCCAATGATATAAAAAAATCCAGTAAGGAGGACTATAAACAAAGCAAAGATTAAAAACGTCTTTTGCTTATTGGATGAGATCTGGGAATATATTGTCATCTTGATATATGTCAAAATCCGATGTAAAACGGCAAAAGAAGGAGCTTGAGGCTCCTTTCATTTTGCAAGGATCTATACCTTATTAAAACTTTACATCTATTTTCTTCTTTTCCTCTTCTGTTGCTGCAAAGAATTCTGCAGTTTTGAATCCAAACATTCCTGCAATTATGTTGCCTGGGAATAATTGAACCTTACTGTTAAATTCAAGCACATTACTGTTGTAGAACTGTCTTGAGAATGACACCTTGTCTTCTGTATCTTCCAATTGTCTCTGTAAGTCTTGGAAGTTGGTGTTTGCCTTTAACTCTGGATAGGACTCTGCGACTGCGAAAAGTGATTTCAAAGCACCAGACATCTGGTTGTTTGCATCTGCCTTTTCTTGTAATGAGTCTGCAGACATCATGGATGCACGAGCCTTGGTAACATTTTCAAAAACCTCTTTTTCATGCTTTGCATATCCCTTGACTGTTTCCACTAAATTGGGGATAAGATCTGCACGACGTTTTAACTGGACATCAATTCCAGACAAAGCTTCTTGGATACGGGTACGAAGGACGATGAAGCCGTTGTACATACTGATTAAATAAAGTACGAGCATGACTGCCGCTACTATAAGGATTATTCCGACATTCATAAGAGTATATGTAAACTAATAATAAATTTACATCATAATTATAGCACCATTTGCATGCATCTTGTGTTTGTAAATTTTTGTGATAGTATAATAGCAAGTATTGAGGCTCTCATATGAAAAATAAGTCACATGAAATATCGGACTATAAAAACGCAGTATTTATCCTTTTTAAGGAGAAGTTTCCTTCATTCCTTTTAGGGGTTATTCTTGCTTCTTATTTCTCTCTGTTGATCATCAATAAAATTGGTATTAAAAAAGATGTTGCAAAAGTAAAAGAAAATAAGGGCATACAAATTGATTCTGTAAAAACATATACAGTGAAAGCAAATGATGACCTATGGGGAATTGCAGAAAAAATGTACGGATCTGGGTTTAATGCAGCAGACATTGCAGCAGCCAATAAACTTTCCGAACCATACACACTTATTGAAAATCAAATTCTTGTCATCCCATCTGTTGCATCAAAAAAACCAACACAAGGAAATATCACAGAAAAAGCTGCCCAAACAAAACATATTACAGAATATGTAGTACAGTCTGGAGATTACTTGTGGCAGATTGGAAACCAGATGAGCAAACTTATTGATGCCAACCGAATTCCCTATCCTTACAACGTTGAAGAAGGACAAAAACTCCTCATCCCCTAAGTATAAATCTTAATTTTCAATTTGAAATTTAAAATCAATTTTTAATGTTTAAAATTAAATATTTAAATATTTGATATTGATTAAAAATTGGAATTTTTAAATTAAAAATTCATTTTTTGGTGTTTAGTGTATATTTATACTTTGGTATACTTCTAACTATTGCGGGATTAGTACACCAGGAGAAGCGAATTCAAAGTTATTTGTAGACTCATGTTTTTTACTTATATATTAGAGAATAATGTAAGTCATAGGCATTATATTGGTTCGACAAATGACCTTGATAGAAGATTGGGAGAACACAATAGAGGTCAAACTAAATCGACAAGACAAAAAGGAATATGGGGTTTAATATATAAGGAAGAATTTGCGACAGCATTAGCCGCAAAACAAAGAGAACAGGTGATTAAGTCATATAAAGGCGGAAGTGCTTTTAAGAAGTTAATTGCGGGTATAGTACACCGGTAGTATGCATCCTTCCCAAGGATGAGAAGAGGGTTCAATTCCCTTTACCCGCACAGAGTGCGAGCCCTTGAGGCTCAAATATGCGAATACATTGATATAACGGGCTAATCTTGGTGTTCGATAGACCAGGATAGCCCCAAGCCAAGCCGGAGGGGAAAATCGAACACAAAAGCACTCTAATTTGGCTCAAAGTGGACATTTGATATGTTTTTCCCAGGCTTGAAAATTTGTCTTTCATAAATTTTATAATCGCCTCAAGGTTGTATTTGGATAGTAATGCGTCATCTTTAGTAATCTGTACGGCAGAGATTTGCTCTTCAATGAGTTTATTCTGTTCTTTAAATATGTCATCAGAATAAATACCATTTAAATTCTTTTGGATAAGCGATTGGCGAAGTTCATGAAGTTTTTTAAGTTTTACATCCGCCTCTTCTCTTCGTTTTAGCAACTGCGATCCTCGTTGATAATACGTTCTTCGAAGCAGGGCAATAAAAGCATCTAAACATTGTTTCGTTGGTGTTATGGTTGATAAGAGGCTTGCTGTAGCGGTGTTCAGAGTATCTACTGGTATTGAGGGGGTACCACATCTATCATTGCAAAGATAGTATGCATATTTTGTTCGTTTCCCCTTACTCCATGCTCCAGTTAATGCAGATCCACATTTACATCTCACGAGTCTTCGTAAAGGAAACTCTATATTGTCCCTACTCCGCCTGGCAAGTGGAACATGAATATTTGTATTTCGACCATCTATAACCGCCTGTACTTGATAAAAAAGTGCTTCTGTCACCATTGGGATATGTTGCCCGCGAACTTCTTCAGGGTATCTTTTAGAAGTTAGTATACCCATGTAGAATTTATTTCTAAACATTCTGCTTAAAGCTTGTGGTGACAATAGATATTCTTTGTCTTTAAAAGGTTGTCTCAACCCCCACTCATTCATGATAGTTGTCATCTCAGATAATGTTTTTGTACCAGTTGCCATAAGTTCCCATGCTTCCTTAATTTTGTCAAATCTTTTTGGATCTTTAATCGCATATCCATTTTCGTTTTTGTATCCAAATGGGGGCGTACCGGAACTAAGCCCGGATAAAAATCGGGCTTTTAAACCATTTCTTGAACGTTCACTTTTTACGTCATTGTCCATTTGGGCAAAACTAGCTAACATTGATTCAATAAACTTTTCTGTAGGACTATTCCCAGTAGGTTCAGAGGCGGAAATTATCATAATGTCACATTCCGTGAGCTTTTTTCTGATAGATAAATAGTCTTGAAGTTGACGGGAAACACGATCAATACGGTACACAATAAGTGCGTCAAGGGTCTTTTTATTTTTTCTGCAATATTCCAACATCTCTATAAGTACAGGTCTGCCACTAATGTTTTTTGCAGAACGCCCTTCTTCTTTAAATATCTTCATTACTTTCATACCTCGTCTTTCCGCTTCTTGTATACAAATTTTTTCCTGAGTATTCAGCGAAAAATTATCAACTTGTTCTTCTGTGGAAACCCGAAGATAAATTACGGCTTGTTTTGTTTCTGTACTATTGTTGGTTTGTTCCATATTCACTTTTCATTGAGGACTTGCCTCAATGTCGAACCGCTAAAAATTTCTTTTTCAAATTCATCAAGCCAAGAATTGATTAAAAACTGAAACTCAGTAACAATGCAGAAGATTTGTTCATCTGATAATGTTTTTGCAGTCTCTCCCAGTATTCTTTTAGTGCGAAGAATACTA
>JAPLYR010000124.1:0-858 GCA_026395455.1 Candidatus Roizmanbacteria bacterium
ATCTAAAATTTTTGCACCATATTCCTTTTCAATTAAATCTTTTACATAAAATACAAAATGAGGAGCATTCATTGACATTCGTGATTGAGAAAAGGTGAGAGAATTCATCTTTGCTAATGCAGCTTTTTCTTCAGCAACTGTAATATATTTGTCCTCTCGCATTCTTCTTAATACATCTTTCGTTCTCCCTTTCCACGCATCCTTAACACCTATAAATGGAGAGTAAACACTTGGGCTTTGTGGAAGACCCGCAATAAATGCACTTTCCAAAAGCGTTAGTTGACTTGGGTTTTTTCCAAAATATCCCTTTGCCGCAGAGCCAACTCCGTAATAGCTACCCCCATAGGGGACTTCATTTAAATACATTTCCAATATTTGGTCTTTTGTATATTTACCCTCCACTGAAATTGCGAGAATAATTTCTTTCAATTTTCGAGTAGATGTTTGACGAGAATCAAGAAGTACATTCTTTATTAACTGCTGAGTAATAGTTGAGCCTCCGCCCGAAATTTTCCTCGTAATTAAGAGGGAGAAAAAGGAACGAATGATGCCAACGTTTGAAATACCACCATGTTTATAAAAATCTTTATCCTCAATTGCAATCGTTGCTTTTTTAAGAGTTTCGGAAATGTCCTTGAAAGCAATGGGAAGTCTATTCTTATCCTTGTAAAGTTGGAATAATATCTTGCCATCACGATCATAAAAAATAGTTGCACTTTGCTCAACCTGTGAAAGCTTTCCTGGTGCAGGCAAATCTCGAGAAAACCACGCAAATAAACCAAATGCAAAGAGCATACAAAAAACAACAATACCAACTGCTCCAAGCATGATATATTTTTGAAGTTTTTGCTTGTCTTT
>JAPLYR010000124.1:926-5919 GCA_026395455.1 Candidatus Roizmanbacteria bacterium
ATCATGTATACATTATACCTTTATATAAATTCAATTTCCAAATTAAAATTAATTTTGTTAATTCTTGTATATGCCTGACATACTGATTCAAATTATCAAAACATTCTGAGCAACTCTCATATATGTGATATACTTTTTCTTAATGGCATATAAACACGTCCACAAACCAACCGAAAAGAAAAAAAAGTTTAAGATTACTAAGGAAACAGTTTGGAAGGTAATTATTCTTATTTCATCTGTCCTTCTTATTCTTACCTCACTAGCTCCACTCTTTTTGAGATAATAGAGCTATGTTGGACACATCAATTAATTTGCTTCCTCATACAAGTGGACTGACTAAAAAAAGACTTCGTCTTGTGGGTATAGATACCTATGAGGACCTGCTTAAATATCCTCCAAACAGATATGAAGACTTTTCCAGAATAGTTAAAGCTTTATATTTGCGAAACTTTTTAGACCAGAAAGTAACATTACAAGGAGAGGTCACCTCAATTGCAGTTGTAAAAACAAGATCTCATATTTCGTTACAAAAGGTAACAGTTCAAGATAACACAGGTAAGGTTTCCATTACCTTTTTTAATCAACCCTATTTATTGTCACAGCTAAAGAAAGGGGTTACCTATGCATTTTCAGGAACGGTAAAACAATTTGGCCCAACATGTACCTTGCAACCAGAAACATTTGAACCAATAATAAGTGGGGAACAGGGAATTCAAACTGGTCGAATACTTCCCGTCTACAGTGAAGCAAAAGGTCTTTCGAGTAGGCTTCTCCGTGAGAAAATTGCCGGGATTCTTCCCTTAGCTAGTTCAATTCAAGAATCTTTACCAGAGTCTGTGGTAAGTCTCAATGCACTCCTACCACTTTCCAGTGCATTGCAAACACTTCACCGTCCACTCAAAATGGAGGATTTGCAAAAGGCAAAAGATAGATTAGCTTTTGAAGAACTATTTCTTCTCCAACTTTCTACTGCACTCATTAAAAAAAATTGGAATGAAAATAAGGTAAAAGAACTGATAAAGTACACAAAAGCGTATGAGAAAATGGTTGAGCATTTTGTTCAATCTCTGCCATTTAAGCTAACTGACGATCAAATACAGGCGTACAAAGATATAATTCATGATCTTGTAAAGGAGCAGCCTATGAATAGATTTCTACAAGGAGATGTAGGATCAGGAAAAACAGTTGTCGCAGTTATAGCTGCATATGTTGCATATTTATCCAACAAAAAAACTCTCTATATGGCGCCAACAGAAATTCTTGCATTACAACATGCAGAAACATTTAAAGCTCTTCTGTCCCCCCTTGGCGTCAAAATTGGAATTCAAACAGGTTCAAAAAAAGAACTACTCAAAGGGAATGACTTTGATATAGTAATCGGAACACATGCACTCTTATCTTCTCCAGTCAGCGTTCCTTCTGTTGCGCTTGTCATAATAGATGAGCAGCATAGATTTGGAGTAAAACAAAGAGCCTTGTTAAAAGCAAAGGGAATTACTCCTCATTTATTAACAATGACAGCAACTCCTATTCCTCGAACTGTTGCGCTTACTGCATTTGGTGAACTTGACATGAGTGTTCTGAGCACTATGCCTACTGGACGCAAACCAATAAAAACATATGTCGTGACACAAGCCAAAAGAAATGACGCGTATACATGGATAAAAAAAGAGATTACCAAGGATAAAGTCCAAGTATTTGTCATATGTCCATTAGTCGAAGAATCAGAGGCGGAAACTCTGTCGAGTGTAAAGGCTGCTACAACCGAATTTGAACTCCTGAAGAAAGAGTTTATAGGGTTTACACTCGGTCTACTGCATGGAAAAATGAAGCCAATAGAGAAAAATACCATTCTTGATGAATTTAGAGAAAAGAAAATTGATATTCTTGTTTCAACTTCAGTGGTTGAAGTAGGAATAGATATCCCCAATGCTTCCATCATGATTATTGAGGGTGCGGAACGTTTTGGTCTCTCTCAACTTCATCAGTTGCGGGGGCGGGTTGGACGAGGTTCCATTCAGTCTCATTGTCTTTTGTTTTCATCAGCTCCCGCTACTGCACCCCGCCTTCATTTTTTTTCACAAACACTTGATGGAATGAAGCTGGCTGAATATGATTTGAAGGAAAGAGGACCAGGAAACATATTTGGCATAGAACAGCATGGATTTATGGAAATGCGTTTTGCTTCCTTCTCTGATAGCCTTCTGATTCAAAAAACTCAAAAAGCGGTTCAAGAATATCTTAAAACATGTCTAGATGTGGTTTCAGGGCAGCTCAATGAGCGTTTGAGCAAGTTCCAAATTGACAAAATAGCCAAAGACTAGTACAATATATCCAAATGACACCACTACCAAAACGAAAACACTCAACTCAGAGAGTTGGCAAAAGAAATGCTACTAACAGAGTAGAATTATCTTCATTGATAGTTTGTAAAAACTGTGGAAAAACGAAACTTCCACATAGAATCTGCAAATATTGTAATAAATAACTATGGCTGCATCCGTTCGTAATGTAACGGCACAGGATGACGTTAAAGCACTTCCTATTGATGCGCGTCACAAAAGAAGAATAGAAGTTGTTGAGAATCTATTTGCCTATTCATTTGTTCAACCATCCTTTAAAGCACCTCACAAAAGTGATTTATTTGAATCTATCATTCCCAAAATACCTGAAATTGATGTCAAAATTGTAGAATTTGCTCCAAAATTTCCGATAGACCGACTTTCCAAGATTGATTTAGCAATCCTACGTCTTGCCATTTATGAGCTTATGGTGTGTCCCTCTGAGCCTATTAAGGTTATCATTAACGAGGCAGTTGAGCTTGCAAAGGAATTAGGAGGAGAAAAGTCATATACATTTATTAATGGTGTTCTTGGAAAACTAATTCCCCATGATACAACTAAGTGAAGCAATAAAAAAAGAGACCACAATTGAATTTATCAATAAAGAACTCTTATTTAATGCTTTCGTACATCGATCCTATCTCAATGAACATAAAGATGAAAAATTAGTATCAAATGAGAAGCTGGAATTTCTTGGGGACAGTGTTTTATCACTCGCAACTTCAATCTACTTGTTTAAGCATTTCCCAGATCTTGATGAGGGGACATATACAGATATTAAAGCTTCAGTCGTGCGCACTGAAAGTCTTGCAGAAGCTGCAATAAAACTCCAGTTTGGTAACCTCATCTTTTTGTCTAAGGGTGAAGAACTCAATGGTGGAAGGGTAAATAAGAACATTCTAGCCGATTCATTTGAGTCGTTTATCGCTGCACTATTTCTTGACCAAGGATTTGAAAAAGCATATTCATTCATACTGAGTTGGCTGTTTACTGACAAACTTGACTATGTTGTACAAAACAAGCTATACCTCTCTCCAAAAAGCCGCTTACAGGAGCTTATTCAAGCTACTCACAAAGCACTACCACTCTATTCAATTACTACTGAGGCAGGTCCAGAGCACAAAAAAGAGTTCATCATTTCCGTTTCTTATAACAAAAAGGTGCTTGGAGAAGGCAAGGGAGCATCCAAAAAGGAAGCTGAAGAGCAGGCTGCAAAAAATGCATTGGAATTTTTGAAGAAAAATAGTTATAATATCTAATTACTTTATTAGTCATTTAGTTCATTAATTGTATGTCAGCAACAATCAGACTCATGAAATTCGGAAAGAGAAGGAGAGATGGTTCATACTTGGAAAAAGTTGGAACATACAATCCTCATACTGAGCCTGCAACTTTGATAATTGATGACGTTAAGCTACAAGACTGGCTTAAAAAAGGTGCACAAGTATCCGAAGGAATGCGCAGACTTCTTAAAAACAGAAAGACTAAATAAGGATTTATTTTATTCTTCTCAAAGTAACATTATATTCTTTTGGTTTTTTAATTGAACAATACTGACTAGTATACTGTTATTCTAGTGTCTCAGGAGAAGTTGTGTCCGCATTGGTGAAGGGGTTTGTTTTCTCTGGGTATTCTGTACTTATGGATTGATAGCCACTTGAACTAAATTGAAACTTAACCTTTTGCTTTATTGCTTCAAGTTTTGATATCTCCTCCCTTGATAGTTGAGGAACCTGGACAGATTCATTAAACGTAAAGCGTTTGTTATAGAATGTAAGAGTTATTCTTGTACCACCAGTTGATGGTCCGCCATACTGAATCTTGTCACTCGTTGCCAATCGACCTCCTGCAAATTGATATTCTTGTAAAAAGCGCAAAAAGGCTTCAGGATCGCCCTTTCCTGTTACATTGAGCGTTATTTTTTCTCTATTGGCTAATTTCCCAATCTCGATCACATAGTCAGATATAATAAATTTTGAAGCAAGACTTATCTGCTCTAAAGCATATACAATAGAAAAAAAATCTTCGGTTTCGGGTACAAGACTTGCTAGTAGTTTGTTATAGTCTTTTATCTGATCTTCAGTCAGTGATTTATTGTACTTGAGTGTATCAAATCTATTTTTTAACATTTGAACTTCACCTGTCATCAGATCTACCTCTTTTTTCTGTTCATTAAATTGACCATAAAAAACAAGAACAACGATGATTAGGAGAAAAAAAACAAATATTGATACAAATAACGTCCATTGCTCATGGAGTATTCGTTTTAATTTATAGAATCGAACCGGTATTATCATTTTGTTTTAAGTTCTTTAAATATGCCTCTCAATTCTAACTGATATCTATTGCCCTTTGCTTGTTGCTGATTTAAATTAAAACTTTGTAATGAGAGTGATAAAAAATTCTTTAAGAATTCTTCAGCTTCAATATATCTCAAGAAAGACAACATATCATCCGAATTATTAAACTTAACAACAAAACGAGTATTTCTTGTTTTATCAATTTCAATTGTGTCTAGAATCGCATTATTACTCGTTTCTTCCAATGACTTCTTTAACACCTCATAATAGGGTAAAAATTGTGCATCTTCTTTAAGAAATGTATTTACTTGAGTCTGCTTACTTTTAAAGTAACGCATATTGGCTTCGATA
>JAPLYR010000124.1:5938-7073 GCA_026395455.1 Candidatus Roizmanbacteria bacterium
TCTTTTTCTTCCAAGAGATATTTTAAATATGTTTCCTTTTTTTTTAGCAGATCTTGGTGTGTGTTGTTTAGATTGATTACTTGAGTAATGAGGAATATGAAAAACAGGAACATAACGACCCCAGCACCAGTTAAATACCTTTTGAATTTTGTAGCATTAACGCTGATGAAATCCTGCTTTGGTTTGCGCTTAAAAAGATTTATTCGATTTTTCATTACCGTATATTGGCACTTATGCTTGCAACAAATGATGATATTTTTGACGAGAATGATTGTGAAATTGGATTATTCACTAGGATATCTCTCATGAGGATACTCTCAACTGGCAATTTGAGTAGTTCAGCTAATTTTTTATCCAGTGCATGAACACGTGTGTCAAAATTACATAAAAAGACTTTTTTTACTGGAAGTTGATGTTTATCTTTAGCAATGACAATAAACTTATTCATTTCATTCACCAAATCACGAAGAAGGGGACCAGCAAATGTAGCGAGATCATAGGTGCCATTTTTTTCAAATCCAACAGATTCAAGAAGCTCCATAGCTTTATTATCTTGGAGTTCCAAGTTAAACTTGAGTTCTTTAATAAAAAGGTCAAATCCTGTCTTAACAATTCTTAATTCAAGTAACACTCCCAAGGGCATCGTTACCAAATAAATACTTGTGGTAGCAAAAGCAAAGTTAATAACTAAATAGGATGCAGGTTGCGCTTCAGCGTATGTACTTAAATCTGAAAAATAGCGAGTAATTGCACTCAGTTCACTTTCGAGCGAATCGGGGATAAAACCAGCGAGTTCAACCGTTTTTTCTACTCTCTCTACAAGTTTTTTTGGGGAGGCAATTACCAATATGGTATTTTTCTTAGTAAGAGCATTTTCTTTTACAACTTCCAAGTCAAATACAACTTCATCAATAGGAAGAGGGATAAACTGATCCGCTTGATACCGTACCGCTGATAATAACTCCTTTTGATTAAGTTTTGAAAACTCCATGACCTGTGCGTAACAATAGGAGTCAAGAATAACAACGTGCACATTCTTTTTTGAGATTTTCAAATCTTTCGCCATCTTTGCCATCATTTCATCTTGTAGCTCCATTGTCTTCTCCAAAAAAAAAAAAAAAAAATTTGCTACAGA
>JAPLYR010000022.1 GCA_026395455.1 Candidatus Roizmanbacteria bacterium
GGTGCGGACGTGAATGTTCCAAATCCAAAAACAACAGTCGATGGTGCAAATGCACCTTCAGGCATCGTGAGTATGTTTTCTACCGACTTGGCTCACGGAACTTTTGGAGTCAATGGCACATTCGGGAAGTATCTTACTGATGCGAATGGAAAACATATCTTTGAAACAGAATGGGAAAATTTTGTTGGGAGCCAACAATTTTTAACTCAACCAATTGAAACAAAAGCAAAACTTCTCGTGGAAGCTCGAGAGGTTTTTCCAGCTGCATTTAAAGAAGCAAAAAATCCTCATCTCGCAGCAGCCCTTCAAAAAGCATATGTTCAAGCTTCAGCAATCGTTGTAAATCGTGATTATGCTATCTTTCGAACACGCGTCATGACAAAGGCAAATATTACAGCAGAAAGTGCAAATGCTACCTCCACAAATTACCCAAATAGGGCTTGTATTGAAGGGATTAAGGCGGAATTATCCCCCCTTCTTGATTTATTAGCTGATCCAAGTCATGGATCTCAAGGACTTGAAACAATGGTTAGTGGAGAAAATGTTGTTTCAATAGCTAGCGCTATTCAATCACAATATACAGAATTATTACAAGCAATTGATGCTAACGGAAGTCCACTATTAAAGGGACTCTTTATTGAACAAGCTCGTGAGAAAGTACTTGAAGCTCTTAAAAAATCAAAATATGTAGATTTAAGAGATTTATATCACACACTTATTGTTGATGTAGATGAAGAAGGAGTTAGAAAAATGTACGCTCGTAAATTTGCAGATGTAAAACCAGAGAAATATATTGAAGAAGCAACGAAAGAATTGGAATTAATTGTCGGAAGAATGAATGACGAGACGTACGGTCTTTTAGGCGAATCAAACCTCAGAATAAGCGCTGATATAGTAGAGGAAACAAAACAACTTATAGACGCAGTTAAACAATTATCCCCACAATTGGGTACTGCATTTGCAAGAGCTGCGGAGAGTCTTCTTACGAAAATAGACACTACAACTGTTGCACAAATTGCTGGAGGTATCGCAACTTTATATGAAACAATTCAGTCTGAATTTAAAGCAAGCAGAGCTCTTGACTCAGTTATTAGTATGGTAGTTGATAGCCCTATTTCAGTTGTGGTAGGCGAAGAGCAAGAAACTGCAAGACAGGTTCGAGAAGAACAAGAACTAAAACCAATGAGAGAATTTTGGTCTGGAGAAGATGGTAAAGGTGGCGTTTTGGCTGTTATTGCCGATAAACGACACGGAATTGGAGGAAGTCACGCAAATGTTGCTGAAAAAGAAATTGAATATATTGATGCAGTTATTTCACAATTAAGTAGACATACAGCTGAACACCAAAGACGCTTTATCAAAGCGGGAATTGACGCATTAATTCCAGCGATACGCAGTGGAAATGCAAATGCTGCACTTGCAGAAAAATTAATATCAGTCTTTAAAACATTAACAGGATCAGAAAATTTGAAAGATGGAAGAAGTCAATTATATGAATCATGGGTCCAAGAGCCAGAATTGGTAAATGAATTAATTGGTACCATGAATCACGACGTAGTAGGTTACGGACGTAAATTTAATGTGTATTCAGAACTCAAAACACTGTTCACTGGATTTATAAACCATACAAATCTTGAAAAGGTGGCAGATGCTGATTCTGGAATAAGAAAATATAACGTGTTTACTGCTGTTGAAAAACAACTTCTTGATGCAGTTCGCACCGTCCCAGATGTAAAATTACAAGCAGAATTAGCAGCTTTATATAAAACCATGTCGGATGGAATTGGGGTAGCCGCAATGGAGCATCTTGCATTGGGAAAACTTATGGATGAGGCAAACACAAAAATTAAAGCTCTTCCAGTAGTTTCTGAAGAAACAACTGATGAACAAAGACAAAGAACTATTGAGGCAGCACAAAGTGTATGGGACTCAGTATGGAATAATTATTATGATATTGCATATGGAGAACGCACAATACAAGGTGCGCCTGGATCATTCCTCAGCACAATCAAGAGTAACATTGATCATTTTCAACGTTCGTTAAGTAAAGCAGATGACATCTATTCTGTCTCATTCCTTGAGTCAGCAGTTACTTCAGGGTTTGATTTTATACGAAAGAGTAAGGCAAATTTTGATATAAGACAACGAATTGCTTTTGATATGCTTTCTCTTCTTGGTAATTCAGAATCTATCTTGGTAAAAAGTTTATCAGATAGAGAGAAGCCAAAAGCAGGAGAGTCACGTGGAGCAAAACGAGTTCGAACATTAGGTTCAGTACAAACACACTTTATCAGAGGTATCGTTGCAGATCCAGATTTATTTGGCGCATTTACTCAATATATAGAAACTGGTCCAGCAAAGGGGACGAGAAAAAACTCAGGAGAACTTCTTCTCTGTTTGGAAATGCTCATGACAGCAAAGGATAGTAGACTGAGAAGAAAAACTGGGACATCAACTGGAACAGCAATATTTGGTGTACTTGAAAAAAAAGGGATTAACGTAGGAACAAGTCCTGAACTTGCAGATTTCCAGAAATTTGAGGCTTCCCTTGTTGCTTCACTTGAAAGTGCAACGAGAAGTCTTGAATCTTCAATGCCTGAATACAATACTTTTTATGAAATACTATCAGCTATGGGGACTTTCTCTCCTCATATGCTTGTTCGATTAAGTTACGCCATTGATGAGCTTAGACCGCTTAAAGATACGAGAAAAATGTCAAAAGCATCACAAGACGCAATTGCAAAAATCCAGGGAATGGGTTTATCACCACAAGAAACTGCATATTTGATCTATACAACAACTGGAAAAATAGACTTTGGTGGAGATTTTGCAGAAAACTTTGGAGCAGATGTAACAAAAATTATCCGAAGAGGAACAAATCCTGAAGGGGAAGATAATTTATTAAATCTTATCCTCACTTTTAGAGATGATGTATGTCAAGTAGTTGACCAGCCACCAGGTTTACAGATGTACTTTGGACGAGATTGGGATAAGGGTATGGCTCCTCATTTAAATAGAGCATTTGATAAGTATTTGGTTGGTTTTGATAAGAGAATAAGAAGCACCATTATGAATGCACCTGGCGAAGCCAATGAAGCACGAAGAAATATTATTGCAACTGAATTACTAGGTGCGAGCATGATTTTTGAACAGTTTGCAGGTGATTCAGTTCGAGCAAAAAAAGGGCCACATGAGAGATTTATTCAAATTATTTCTGACATAATGGTCGACTCAATGAGAGAACCTGGAAAACGAAGATATGCCGCAGAAGTACGAACCGTAGCTGATCATATCCTTAAAAATTCGCTTCCAAATTGGAATAAAGAATTAGTAAAAGATTTCTTTGATCGAATGGTCCAAAAAATAAATAATACTGAATATGGGACATGGATTGAATCTGATCAGTGGAGACAGATGTGTAATAAAATCGTCGTTATGGAATCAGATAGAGTTCCAACACATAAAGATCACGTTCGTATGACTGATATGACAGGAACAGAATTAAAAGGATGGAGACGTGATGAACTTGCAGAAATTGCTGCAGAGGCAACATTAAGTCTCCTTAATGGATACACTACAATCAGTGGACCAACAGGGTTGAGGCTCGTTTCAGACGTCGTAACAGGAAAAAGAACTCCAGAAATGGGAGAGTTAAGCCTTGAAGAAGTTCCAATGAAAGACAATTTTGTCATGCAAGCTATAAGAGTTGTTGGATGGTATGGAACACCTGAACAGAAAGATAAGCTTGTTCCAACACTCGAAAAATTAGGTCGAGAAGACATACTTTTTGCAACACAATCACCAGCTATGCTCCCACCTGATGATGTTGCAGAGTTTATTAATGAAAGTGAACATGTTGCAATCGCAATGGGACAGACAATTACTGATATTACCACTCAATATATGATTGCACTAGACAGTGTAACGGGTGGAGTAAAACCAGTACTTCAGGTCGACCTTGATGGAAATGTAGTAATAGCTGATGGAGTATTACCTGCAGATTCAGAACTCGCACAAGTCATGAAAACACATGAAAAAACACTTGCAGGAAAAGTTGTTCGTGAGTCAGGATATACAGCCGCAAAAGCAAAAGCAGATGCAGTTGTTGCAAAACTTTCTACTCCAGAAGCTCTTGAGAATATGAGTGGGACAGAACTGATGGAGTCAATAATTGCTTATTCAATCGCAAGCACAGGCGGTAATGAGGCAGTTGGATCTATCATATCTGGATTGCAAGAAATTGCAAAAGCAATGGCAGCAGCAAAAACAACCGGTGGTGAAGCAACTTCCACACAGGGAACAGATGCTGCACACATTGATATTCTAAAAGCCAGCATGGGACAGTCACTAGTTGCATCTCTTGCTGCACTTCGCCAACAAGGTCTTGATGCAGGACAAATAACTGAAGCGATATTAAAGGAATATAAAGGACTTCGAACGGCCGTAACAGACATGATGAATGGTATTGTCCAAGATACCGGCATGAAAACAACAGCAGGGGACGTTGAAAAGATTTCACAAGCAGTCCTAAAACAACTTCTCACTATTGTTACAAATGAAGACGCGATGGTTGAAATTGCAGCAACAATGAAAAAAGAAATTGTGGAAGCCGCTAAGCGTGAGGCACTCTTATGGAATGGGTTGCAAGAAGGGCTTGAAAGAAAAAGAAGAGATATTGTAGCTCAAGAACAAGGCATTCTTTATGATGGTGCAATGAGAGAAATTGCTCAAACAAGAAAGAATAGAGCACAATATTATATGAGAACTTCTGCAATTGCAGATGGGTTTAGGGGGAAGCTGGGTACTGCTTCAACCAAACTCAATGATATAGTCGATCGTAAGAGCTAAAGAATATGCAGCATATTGCAACAGAATGCTCATGGGTGGAGCAATAGGTGGAGTTACTCCAGCATTTTCTCGTGAAGAAGCACAAGAAGTTAATGCACGAACAGTACAACCATCACGCATGAAACCAACAGTCGCATTTTTAAGAGAAATGAATGGAATGGATCTTCCACTCGCAGCTTAATTACGACAATAACAAAAAACCTCCGGTGGAACCCGGAGGTTTTTTTTGAATGCTAGTTTACTTTATAATACTTTTTACGATCGCTTCTGCATCAATTTCTTCAAAGCAGAGCAATTCTTCTGGAGTCCCTGAACGAGGTTCTTTACGAACACACAGATGTGTAAATGTAACGTCTACATTTAATTCTTTACAACTCGTTATCACAGCTTCACCAATACCACCCGCCTCATAATGGTCCTCAACAACAATAATTTGTTTAACCTGTTTTGCAAAGTGCTGGATTGTTTTGGAGTCAAGAGGTTTTACAGAATATAAATCTATAACGGTCGTATATATTTGATTTTTTTCAAGTATTTTTTGAGCCTTGAGTGATTCATAGAGTGTAATCCCAGCGGAAATAATAAGGGCAATACTTTTTTTATTTTTTAATGAGTGAATCTTGCATCCCCCAATAGGGAACTGCTCATTGTTTTTATATAGAATAGGTGTTTTTTCGCGTGTGGTGCGGAGATAATTTACTCCTTTCCGAAGCGTCATTTCTTTAGTTAGTTTATATGCCGATATAGCATCAGCAGGATACAGAACTGTACTTTCTCTCAGACTTCTCATCATAGAAATATCTTCAAGTGCCATTTGTGAAATACCATCTTGTCCAATAGAGCAACCCGCATGCGAGCCGACGATATTGAGAGTTGGTTTTGAATACTGTGCCATTCTCATTTGGTCATATGCACGTGTAAGAAAAGCGGCGAACGTGGAGATATAAGGGATGTATCCCATTTTTGAAAGTCCTAAGCCAACCGAAACCATATTTTCTTCATCGATAAACATCTGAAAAAAATGTGTAGGATTTGTTTCTTTTAATCGCTCAGTATAGGTAGAATTCCCAACTTCAGCATCAAGTGCAACCACTTGAGGATTACTTTTTCCTAAATCAGCTAAAGCATCTCCAAAAGCTTCACGTGTAGCGATTGGAACGTTAACTTCATAGATTCTGTCACTCGTAATTTCCCCCGTCAGTGCTCCAAAACCTCCAATGCCTGCTGGCTGGAGTTTTGTGCGCGCTGCCGGGTGCCCCTTACTCGTGCCACCTATGAAGTTATTTAATTTTTTTAAAACATCCGCCGTCTTACTTTGCATTTCGGTATCAAAGAGCGGAGCGCTCGCAATTATTCCCATTACTTTTTTATCATACGACCCTATTGCTTTTAGAGCTTCTTGGAGTCTATCTTTTGGCACTGCTTTTCCATGCCATCCTGGTTTATCCTCAAGAAAGGGAACACCTTTTCCTTTTACGGTTCGAGCCAAAATCATTGTTGGTTTTTGTGTATGAACGGTATTGAGGGTATTTGCTTTTGCAAATATTTTCTTTATCTCTTCAATATTATGTCCATTTTTTATCTCTAACACATTCCATCCAAATGTTTCAATACGTTTTTTATATGTCTCAA
>JAPLYR010000111.1 GCA_026395455.1 Candidatus Roizmanbacteria bacterium
AATTTTCTAACACTCAATTTTCTGGCACAATAATCACTTTGACTGAAACTCCTATCCAAGAACAATATATAGACAAAATTGTTTATGTTTCCAAAAAATATGCATATCCATGGGAATACGATCAAATCCTCATAGGAGATTCTCTTTCCAATGGGAAAGAGAAAGTATTTGAGATTCTTGAAAAAGCTAAAGGAGAGACAAATGAAATCATTTTTAATGATTTTGGAAAGTTTATTCCTTTGGAAACTGAATCTTACAAATATATTTATCTTAAAGCAAAATTGAGAGTTAAATTGGAAGACAAAAAATACATTTATGCCGAAGAAATGGTTATATCTCCAGGAAGAGGTTTAAACATTGCCACGAACAATCTTACTTTTAACGACTATATTATTACGAGAGTAGAATAATAAATGGCATCGAAACAATGTTTTTCAGCTAAGGCACAAGGGAAAAGTATGTATCCACTTCTACAGGACGGAGACATTGTTAAATATATTCAAATGCCTTTTCGCAATATTCACTTAAATCAAATTATTCTTACATATCAAAATAATGAATTGATCACACATCGTGTAGTATATAAAACTAAAAATATATGTATTACCCGTGGAGATAATAACTTTATTGCAGATATGCCAATAAAAAAAAAGGGAATACTGGCAAAAGTGGTTTGTTTTAAGAGAGATAAAATATGGTATGGGCTTGAAGATTTATATTACATACAGTCCAAGGTCTATCTTAAAGAGATTAAAAAATTTGAAGCTATATTTCAGTCTTGTAACATACCCCATGTGTTTCTTAAAGGCGTACTTATTTCTCTCCGTTACGAAAGAACAATTCCAAAACGGCTTTATGGAGATTGTGATGTTTTAATACAACGGAGTGATTATAAAAAAATTATAAAGGCTTTTAGCAAGCTAGGATATAGTCTTATTCATAAACCATCAAGCTCTTTTACCTCTCTTAAAGAGCCTAGTGAACGAGCTGAAATAAGTTTTTCTAAAATAGTCAATAACCTTCCCATTATCTTTGATGTGCACTTTGAGGCGGTATTTCTTATAACACAATTAAAGGGAATGGATTTTATATTTCCAAAGGAACAACTCATGAAGTTTAGCTCAGGGATTCTTGAGAGAAGGGAAGAGGTACATATTAATGATATTGATTACCCGCTTTGTTCTGTTCCCGATCAAATTCTCTATTTGGCTCTTCATATTTTTAATCACAATTTCTCCGATAGCCTTCGCTATGATTTTCTTTCCACAGTAATAAAAAGAAAAGCAACAAAAAAAACATTTCAAAAACTTACTCGAATAATTTTAGAGTTTAAACTCGAAGGATATGTCTATCCTGTCTTTATATTAATTAATAAGTATTATAATAAAATTATTCCCTCCGCGTTCATTTCTTCTATAAAACCTTCTCCGCTTAAAAGATGGGTGGCAAAAAATATTGTAGAAAAGGTAGACATCTTTAGCCATGATGCTCAAGATTTAAAGAAAGTTTATTACCTTTTTTTTCTATCATCGGAACCAATATGGAAGAAATTTTTTCTTTTTATTCACCCTGAAACCATCCATGCAGTATTATGGGTAGCAAGAAAAAGAAGCAGAATAGTACTGCAATTAATAAGATTCAAGCTGAGTCATACACGCCAAGCAAAATTTCAATACAACAAAGAGGTCTCATAAACTATGATATGTGGATTTGCTTCATAAATCGGTCACGAAAGATTAGCAAAACAAATAGAGGAGCCAAAATGATATATCTTTTCCATAATCTTCTTGGGTTTTGAAGGAGTCTATAGAGCCATTCTAAGCCACCCTCTCTTATCCATATAGGCGCTTGATTCTCAATACCAGCTATTAGATCAAATCCAGCACCCACACAGATTATAGGGAGCTTAATGGTAAGACTTGAAGCAAGTATATGTTGATTTGGAGAGCCGATTCCAACACAGACACACGCAGAGTTGGTTTTTTTAATTAAAATGCTTATCTTTTTTGAGATAGAATCACCATATTGTATTCCACGCATTTCAAATACCCCCCCAATTATCAGATTTGGGAACAATTTTTTTAACTTATTCTCTACCAGACTGCAGTTATTCCCGCATAAAAAAATGGGTTTTCTCACTTTTTCACACATTCTGGATACATTTAGAAGAAGATCGGGTCCATATATCCTTTGTTGAATATTGATTCCAAATAAGAAATGAATTGCCCAAACAATATATCCATCCGGAAGGAGATATTGTATGCCTTTATAGACATCTTTCAAAGCATTATTGAAATACGCCTCCATTACCGGATGTGTGGCGAGAGGAGCAAAAATTGTCTTTTCGAACGGATGAGTCTTTATAATCGAGACTATATTTTTATAGTCACCTATAAAAAAGCGGATCCCACAGACATAAACGTATTTTTTTGTCATTTTAGACCATGAGACTATTGAAGAGCTCATGATTTGTTATTGTAACAAAATACCCATCAATAGTATCACTACCAGAAATTTATGAAATCTTGATATAATCGGAGCAGCCTCAATACAAAGCTAAATTATACATATATAATGTGTATTATTATAGGATACACTTGCATTTTAAATTGTTATAGGATAGAATATCTCTATGAGTGGAACTATTGAAACAAATACTTCATCACAAAGCCGTCCAGGCGATGAGAGGGCTCCGTTTGGAAAGCACAACATAAAAAAACTTGCAATATTTACACCTGCAATTCTTGCTGCATGTTCACCAGTTTTGGCAGGGACGGAGACCCCAACTTTACCTCCTCCAGCAGTAGGAACTGGTGTACCCTCTACAGAAGTGCCAACAAATCCAGGAATTACATCAACAGTAGCTCCAACAGAGAGTGCTACAAAAGTCCCTGAAATTGTGCCTGTGACTGCAATTGACTATTTACGCGATGAACTGTTTATTAATGCCCAATATGGAAGCATACTTGAACTTTCTGGGGATAAGCTTCTTCCTAAAAACAATATTCCACTTGATCCGGCAAATGAAGCTCAATGGATATTAAATGCACAAAACAATGCAAATCTTGTTACAAATAGGACAAGCTCAACCCCAACTGCGACCTATTTATTTACTAATGGTCAGCCTGATGGAGCAAGTCGAAATGCTGCAATGTCATTTTCTGGATCAAGTATTTGGTGGCCAACATATACAGAGGGGCAGTCAACTTTCCTTTCCTCAAGCCCATCTGAGTACTGGTTTCCAGTACAAGTGAATCAAAGTAAAGTAACATACACAAAAGTAAACCTTCCAGCTGGATATACACCAGAAGATGTACGAATGGGTTGGATTGGTGACAATCAAAGCGTTGAATTAGCTGCAAAGGGTGGAAAAGGGATGATGCTTTTTAATCCAACAACTCATGAATGGAGAGAATTACAAATGAACGTTCTTGAAGAGCAGCCAGCAGCGATCCAAGCAGCAAATGTATATGCAAACGTTCTTACAAGAGCTGGTAACCCTACAACTGCTGAACAGATTTTACAGCAAGGATTAGCAACGATAGAAATGACAGGTAGAGATGGCAAAATATACGAAGTTGCGACTACTCAAGACGGGATCCCCATGATGATAAAAGTTGAGGGTGGTGAATGGGAAAGTGCCACTTGGAGCAATGTTTCTGTACAAGGACAACAAATAGGAACAGAAGCGAGTAGGTGGTATATAAAAAATGATTCAGACTATAAAAAATTAATAATGGATAATTTTAATTTTGTTATCACAAGTTCGGTCTTTCAGCCTGATCTATGGGTAGATATCCAAGGAGAAAATCTGACACCAGAGCAGATTGTTGGTATGTACAATTGGACAAAAGCCGATGACATACTTTCAGTGACAGGCGCAGATAATATTCCAGTAAGGATTCACAATCTATTTGGAGAAGTTACAACATCAGATGCTCCATCATGGTTAACTCACCTGAGTAACACACAAATAGAGAAATGGATGGATCTTAATGCAAAAGCGGTAAGCGATAGAGTCAAACTACACGGAGTGACAGTGTATGACATCGACATGTATAACGAGATTTTTAATAGAGGCGAGGTAAATGATTATATTGCTCAGAGACTTGGGGCAGACAGAGTTTTATTACTTTCTTCTGATATTGCCCGCAAATATTTTGGAGAAAATGTTCCACTCAATTATTCCGACAATGTCTTTTATGGAACGCAAACAAACGATCCAAACAACAATGAGTCTCAAATAATATTTAATGAAATACAAAGATTGGTAGGTCAAGGAGTTAAGATTGATAAAGTTAGTGATCATGGACATAAAAGCATAAAGGATTTTAAAACAATGGATGATGTTACAAACTATCTTAATGAACTCAGGGCTTTATCGGCTCAATATGCTCAAATAGGAGTCAAATTTGAACTTGGTGAGTCAGATATAAATATTCATGGAGCTACACCTGAACAACTAAGACTCGCAAACGAAATAATCAAAGGAGAAATCGGACTTCTGAATGAAGGAGTTCTTAGTGATTTAGGTTTTTGGGGTTTTGTACCAGATGTTTCATGGATGAATCCAGGGAACGGTTTCCCTTCACAATATGATACAGCACCTGTCCCTCTTATGCCGTTTGAAGCAGATCACAAAACTCCAACGATGTTGTATTATGAGATTCTACGAGCGTTAATTCAAAATTAATTAAGGCGTAGTAAAAAAGGAGAAAAATATACTTTCTTACTTATATATAGACATATAGAATTATATGTCTCATTTTTCCAAATAGAGGTGGTTGATAAAGTAAACTTTTTCAATAAAGGCAATTAGAAAAAAGAAATACGCCTGATAGCTGAAGTATAAAAATGGATTGAAACACGAAAATAAAAATAGAGTCCAAAACATTATTATTAAATAATAATGTCCCCTTTTTTTCTTAAATAAGAAAGAAATATGGTTTTGAATTAAGACAATAAGAAGTGCTAAAAATGAGACTGCACCTAAGATGCCTGTATTTGCAAAAAAAGAAAATAAAAAATTATGAGGATCATCAATCCTAATATAATTTTTAGATCTTTGTACCACATCTGACTGATTAGTTTGCTTGCTCTTTGCAGTCAGATTGTCATAATAATTACCAATACCAACGCCTAAAAGTAGATTTTTTGTACCAATCGTATATGCTTCGCTCCACATATCAAATCTCTTACCACTATCAAATACTCGGTCTTCAGTAACAAATCTTTGAAATAAATTTGAATCATTAGTTCTCATTAGAAGGTTGTCTCCTATAAATATTACTATTATTAAAATAATCATTGCGATTGCAATATATTTTCTTGATTTTATATATATCGTAAAGCTTGTGACAGTAGCAAAAATCAACATTAACAATTTTATTCTCCATCCAGAGATAATCACCAAGAAAATAGTGATGATATATAAAATTGAAGTCAAAATTCTATAAAGATATCTTTTAGTTCTTAGAAGAGTAAAAAGTAAAAATGGGACAAGCGCTTCATCCAAAGAATCCCCAAAATATCTTCCTCGTGAAGTTTGAAATCTTAGATCATTTAATGAGCCTGAATGTAATATGACATTGAAAGGAAAAATAACACTACCTTTTGAGGTATAAATAAAGGCGCATTCAAATATAATATTTATTAATGCAGATAATAAGAAGGAATAAAAAAAATATCTAACATTCTCTTTAGTTACGAATTGCAACGTGATGAAATAGACAATAATACCAAATACAATATTTTTATAAGTGACTAGAAAGCTATTAATATTTATTACTTTCAAGACAGAAATACTTTGGGATATAAAAAAAATTATAACAAAAAAGGTAACCTTACTAAAAAAAAGAGGATTATGTTTTTCAGAAAAACTTACAATAATGAGATGACAAAATAGGACTAAGATCAACAATCTTGAAAGATTATAGGTTGAAAGAAGGTCACTTTGAAATAAAATAAAATTAGGGAGTCTAAACAGGAACACACTTATCGGCAAAAGCAATGTACTATATTTATTCATTAATATAAATAACTCAATATAACAATCTAAACCATCAAACTATTACCTCATAATTATATATGAGAATGCTTCATAATTATGTTGGGAAAACCTTGTAGTATACACAATGGTAATCAACATACTCTCCAACTATCTTACATTCAATAATCTCTTAAAAACAGAATAATATCTGTTACCCATATGATCTAAAGAGAAAAATCTCGCTCTTTCGAGGCTGGTTTTTTTATATTTATAACATAGGGATTTATTTTCAATAAATAATAATATAGCTTCTATAAGATGGGAGTTATCAAAGAGTTCTCGATGGTCTGTAATGAGGGATGGTATTAAAATACCATATTTACATTGAGTCACTCTTTTGATAGGTGCAAGTGGATAAGTTTGGATCTCTCCTGTCAATATTTCCCGTGGCCCATATGGACAATCAGTGCTGATAATCGGCAATCCACATGACATTGCTTCAAGGATGACATTTCCAAATCCCTCATATAATGAGGGAAGAATAAATATATCTGACATTTTAAAATATTTATTGGGTGACTTTGTAAATCCAGGTAGAAAAACTTTTTTTTGAAGATTTAGATTAGCAATTTGATTTTCCAATTGATCTTTAAGGGGTCCCTGCCCAAGTATATATAGGAAAACATTTGGATATATTTTACTAATATACGAAAATGCATCGATTAAATATCGATGACCTTTTTCTTCAACTAATCTTCCACATGAAGTGAGGATTATTTTTTCATTTAAGACCTGATTATGCCCGACAGTCTGGGATATGGCTTTTTTTAAATCAACTCCATTGTGGATTACAATTATTTTGTTGTTCTGAATGTAAAAAAAGCGTTTTAAGTCATACTTTATCCCCTCAGATATGCATATTATTGCATTGGCTTTTTTAACTAGTATTTTGATAAAGTTCCTATTAATCTTCTCAAAAAATGAGCCAAAATCATGCTTAATTTGATATGAAAGTACTATTCCAATAACGACAACATATTTAATGTGGAATAGGATACTTATCATGAATGATGCACACCAAGAGTAGTAATCAAAACCAAATAATATTTGATATTTTTTTATTCGCATCAACGATATAAGCTTTATGAGTACTGATAAATAAGTAAATGGAAGAATTAATTTTGAAATACTTTTTTTATCTTCTGAGAGATAAATGATCTCTACCTTTTTAAAGGTAGATTTGAATTCATCTTTATAATCATTAATTCTCTTAAGAGAGATGATATCTACACTTATTTTTTTATCGAAAAAGTATTGAGCTAGATTTATGAGACGTTTTTCAGTACCACCACCTGATAAAGAGTAAGTGATAAATGCAACTTTACTTCCCATTTCATTTTCTATGTTCATAATTAACTTAAACTGCTCCAATTTTTTTATATAAGCTCATAAGTAGATCATAATGATAATTTGCTGTATATCTTAAAATAGGAGCTTTTTTACTATTTGATTCTTTGAAAAAAGTTTTTGTTAAGTCAATATTCTCGTCTAGAAAGATATATTTATCTTCCTTAGCTAACAATTGAAAATTGTTGTTATTTGGGACCAAGATTGGGAGTCCTTGCGTTCTAGCTTCAATATATGCGAAAGGCAATACTTCATACCACTTAGATGGAATGATAAGTACCTGGGCTTTTTGCAAAATGGGTACTATTTTTTTCCTCTCAATAAAGCCAAGTATTTCTATATTCTTATATTTTTTATACTTCGCCACCTTTTTACTGAGTGGTCCTGTGCCAATGACTTTAAGATTTATATTTGGGGTATTCTTAAATCTCATTAAGAGATCAATAATTCCCTTTTCTTCTGATAATCGTCCAACATATAGACAATATCGTTCCTTTTTTACGATTCTTTTTAGAACTGGAGATTGCACGAAATAGGGGAGGAGTAATGATTTATTTTCAGGTATGTTGAGATGGCTTTGATAAAACTGCTTGGTAAATTGAGAAGGAAAAATATATGTATCAATATTATTGAATGTTTTGAAAATGGATTTATGAAGCAAATAAGATAAACTAATAAAAAAAGATGCCAAATAGGATTGATGGTAGCACCCGTATAAAATTGCCCAAAAAGGAAACTTAAGATGAGTGCAAAGTTCACAAATGTTACCTTTTCGAAAAAGAAGCCCCTTAGGGCACATAAATCGATAGTTATGAATTGTTTGCACTATTTTTACTCCATTTTTTTTACAAGCATAATAGACGGTTGGTCCAATAAGAGGATAAACATTATTGATATGCGCAATATCGGGTTGGAATTCATTAATAATTTTAGTTAATTCGTTATTAGTCGTAGTGTTCCACAATAGACTTAAAGCTATAAATATTTTATCTTTAATGGATTTAATATTTTCACTTTTTTTATTATAAAAAAATACTTTATGCCCCCTTTTTTCTAATAGTAATTTTAATGACTCCACATATGTTTCCTCTCCTCCCTTATATTGATATGAGTTATGTATAAGTAGTATTTTCACGAGATAGATTTAAAAGATAAGTTGGGCATTATTTGTGCCTATTATACTACATATAGAGAGGTCAACTCTCAACTACAGATTTTTCAAAAAATCCCACATATTAAATTTATCAATTTCCCAAGAATGAAACCAGAAAAATTTTCGTTTAGTGTCTATTACATTTAGTAGATCCATATGAGAGAGATTAGAGTAATAGACTCTTCTGAAGGTGCTATATACATCGAGTCTTTTCATTGTATTTCGCATATCGCTGATAAACGAGTGTGGTTTTATGAGTAAATTTGGATACCAAAGCAAATCTGAACTATTTACTTCATTAAAATTGATAGTAGCTGTTGCTCTCGTATTTTTAAATCCAACTTTTGTTGCTAATGTCAGTAATGTTCTATTATATTTTCCCCAGGGCCATGCAAAAGTGGTGACTTTTTTCCCAATAATATCTTCTAAAGCCTCTTTTCCGGTGCGCATTTCTTCTTCTGCCTTTTTAAGGGGAACTTTTGTTAAATCTACGTGATTATAGGTGTGTCCTCCTATTTCAAAACCAGGATTCTGAGATAATTCTTTTATTTGTTTATTCCCAAGGGTTGGACGACCAGTATTATTTTTTATGGGAATATAGAAAATAGCCTTAATATTTTTACTTTTAAGAATTTCTGCAGTCTTTAGATCCAATGGATGACCATCATCAATACTTATTGAAATTAAATTATCTTTCATTATTTATTTATGATTAAAAGAAATCTTTCTCTCATGAGTCGAATTTTTATAAAAATAGGCCATAGTACAGGAAATATATCTAGAATAAAGCTTCTTATTTGTAATTTAGGTTTTTTTGTATAGAGAGTTTCTCCTATTAATGTGAAATTAGTATCACCAATTGTTGCTCCATGACTCCATCCACCCGCAAGACGTAAATTATTAAGTGCTTCATCACCCGCCCATACTGAGTGCATATTTGTCCTCCTATTCATTGAATAGCTATGAGTTTGATGAATTACGTCTAATTCGGAGGTAATATCTATTGTTGGGATTTTCTTTTGTAACGCATACCAAACAAGCCACTTATCCCAAAATGTTTTTCCAAGAGCAAAGGGAGGTATAGAATCAAAAACATCATGAGTAAAAATAAAGTAATCCATCCATGAATTGCTTTTCTGTTTCAAATTGGTGTTATTTGCAATTTTTTGGACATCTTCCACATCTATCTTTTCTTCTAAATCCATTTCATATCGTTTTCCTACAGCAAGAAACCGATCAAATTGATTTATAAGTATTTTAATACAGCTATTGGGTGATTTTAATAAGATTATGTCGGTGTTTATATACATAAACACTTTGTCTTTAGAGTTTTTTTGAACTTGAGAGAAGATATTATTGAGGAGAGGTGTTCCATTTATATTTTTTTTTATTTTTTTAATCTGAATTAAATGTTTGCTTTTTGCCACTTGAGAAATACCAACTTCATCTCCGATCAAAATAATTTTTGGTTTTGGTTTGATAGAAAGCCAACTATCAATAGCATTTTCTTGAATAATGCGAAACTTTCCTATAAAAGGCTTTGGGACAGTAAAAATGATCATTTTATTAAGGAATATATTTACCTAGCTGAACAAACGTATTTTGTACCTGATTGTATTTGGAAAGATCAATGTGTCTCCAACAATCTATTATTACTTTTCCATGCCATTTGTTCCAGTTAATGCTTTGAAATTGTGTCCATTGAGTAGTAATGATAATCAAGCTAGATTTTTGAATACAATCTTCAATCGTTTTTGCAAACTGTGTCTTCTTTAATTCTTTCCTTGCATTATCTTGAGCGGCAGGATCAAAAACAATAAGAGGAACTCCCTCCTTTACAAGTTTTTTTGCAATCATCATTCCTTGGGATTCTTGGACAACATCCGTATCAGCCTTGTAACTTA
>JAPLYR010000067.1 GCA_026395455.1 Candidatus Roizmanbacteria bacterium
ATGACAAAGTAAGCGACCAACCCCTTCGTTTGGACAACTTAAATTAAGCTCAATAACCTTTACTTTTGTTTCCATCATTAATTTTGCCATTTGTACAAAATCCTCCATATATGCTTTAAATCCACCTTTTGTTGGAAAAGTCCCCTGAATCCCTCCTATAACAACTTGTCCTTTTTTTGCATACTTAACTACTTCCCGTAAATCATTTTGCCAATAAGCTGGATCCATTGAGGGAACGCCGAATGAATTTGTAATAGAAATTGGTCTTTTATATTTTGTCGTCACTACCAATCCTTTTTCAGCTTTTTTTAAAGTCAATTTCCCTGTACAGTTTAGCGGTACAATATTTGGCAATGGGTGGCAAGGATATTTCCTTGTTCTTGTATCTTTATACTCAACAAGATCATACCCTTTATCAAGAGCAGCCTTTACATAATTACCATTTATAAGTGGCCCAGAAGGAATGCCAAATGGGAGATATACTCTCTGTCCTAAAAATTCATATTTAGGTTCGCCTTTTTCTTTATATATTTTTTGGTTACCATACATACCGAATGGACCCTCTTTAAAATTTTCCTCATATGTTTTTTTTGGATTATAAATGGGCTTAAACATTACTGATGTATATATTCCCCCCAACTTTTAATTTGCAAATCTTCCAGTTCATATTTGTCTATGGCTTTTACAAATAAACGGGCAGCATTTAAATCTGTAATCAGGGGAATATTATTATCAATCGTTGCTCGACGAATGAGATACCCATCTGTTCCCTCTTTCTTGTAGAGAGATCCATTGTGATAATCCTCACTCAAATTGATAACGAGTGAAACTTTATGGGACTTTATGAGATCGACAACATTGGGATTCTTTTTTTCATATACCTTAGCAACGAGTGTTGTCTTAACACCTTTTGATTTAAGAAACATATGTGTATTCCGAGTGGCATACAATTTGAATCCTAAGTTTTTTAGTCGCCACACACTTTCTGCGAATCGCAATTTATTCTCATCTCCTCCTACTGTGATGAGTGCTGTTTTTTCTCTCAGTGAAAATCCCGTAGAAATAATAGACTTCAAATATGCCTCTTCTGCGGTGTCGCCAAAACACGCGACCTCACCCGTTGAAGACATCTCAACTCTCAGCACTGGATCTGCACTTTCCATTCTGGAGAATGAAAATTGTGGCGCTTTTACAGCAACAAATTTTGGATATGGAATAGTATATGTTTTTGCTTTTCCAAAAAAGCTATCAACAAGTACTTCTGCAAAATTAACTCCAGTTACCTTTGACACAAATGGAAAGGTACGAGAAGACCGTAAATTCATTTCAATAACGTATACGATGTTATCCTTCACCATAAACTGAATATTAAAAGGACCAGTAATATGAAGTGCTTTTGCCAATTGTGAGGCTATTTCTATCATGCGTGCTCCACTGTGATAGCGAACTCGCTCTGCGGGATACACAATTGTAGCGTCTCCTGAATGTACTCCAGCGTGTTCGATATGATTGGCAATTACATGAACCTTCACTTCTCCTTTTTCCGCAATTCCGTCAAACTCCACTTCACGTGCATTTGAGATAAATTTGGAAATCATAACGGGGTGTTTCTTATTTATGTCTGTTGCTTTTTGGATGAAATGTTTTAAATCAAGTTCGTTGTAACATAAATTCATGGCAGCGCCAGACAAAACATATGATGGACGAATAAGTACTGGGTATCCAACGGTTTGTGCAAATGAAAGCGCACTTTTCATGTCAGCAAAACTATTCCATTGGGGTTGTTTAATATTTAAGCTATCAAGAAGCTGAGAGAATTTATTTCTATCTTCTGCTCGATCTATATCTTCAGCTGATGTTCCCAGAATAGGAATATTATATGCGTGAACTTTTTGTGCAATATTATTTGGCGTTTGACCACCAACTGAGAGTATGACAGATTCAGATCCTTCAAATTCATAGATATCAGCTACGCGTTCAAAAGAAAGTTCTTCAAAATACAGGCGATCTGACATATCGTAATCCGTGGAAACAGTTTCAGGATTACAGTTCACAATAATTGACTGTCTATTATATTTTTTGAGGGCAAGAGAACTGTTGACGCATGTCCAATCAAACTCCACAGATGAGCCAATTCTATAAGGTCCTGATCCAAGCACTAAGACCCCCTTCTTTCCCAGTGGGGCTACATCATTATGAGAACCTCCATAGGTCATATATAAATAATTTGTTTTAGCGGGAACCTCCCCTGCCAATGTATCAATTTGGAATATAGAAGGAATCACTCCAAATGACTTTCTCAATACTCGTATTTCAAGTTCATTTTTTCCTACAATTTCGCCTATACGTTTATCAGAAAAGCCTACTTTTTTTAAAAAAATCATATTCTGACTATTTAATACTTTGCTTTTCAATAGTTTATTCTCTTCATCGACAAGCACCTTAAGTCTATCTAAAAACCATGGATCAATGCCACATAATGTATATAGGTTTTGAACTGTCATTCCTTGTTGCAAAGCCTTGATAAGGAAAAATATACGTTTAGAATTAGCTTGTTTAATATGCGTTTTGACGTTCAGCTCTGCAGGTGTTTTAGATGTATCGGTGACACCGCTTACTCCGATATCAAGCATTCGGATTCCCTTTTGAATTGCTTCTTCAAAATTGCGACCGATCGCCATAACCTCTCCAACAGATTTCATAGCGCTTCCAATTTTTTCGGTTGTCCCTTTAAACTTATCCATATCCCAGCGAGGAATTTTTACGACAATATAATCCAGTGCTGGTTCAAAATAGGACTGTGTTGTTTTGGTTACTTGATTTTGTATTTCATTTAACGCATATCCGAGAATAAGCTTTGCGCCAACATATGCAAGAGGATATCCGGTAGCTTTTGATGCAAGTGCAGAAGAGCGCGAAAGACGTGCATTTACTTCAATGACATAGTATTCAAACGAGTTCTTTTTTGGGTTGGGATTGAGTGCGAATTGTACGTTGCACTCTCCAACTATTCCTAAACTGCGTACAATTTGTATAGATAATCTTCTTAATTCGTGGTATTCATAATTGGTAAGGGTTTGACTTGGAGCAACAACAATTGATTCTCCCGTATGGATGCCAAGTGGATCCATATTCTCCATATTACAAACAGTGACACAGTTATCATATTGGTCACGGACCACTTCGTATTCAATCTCCTTAAAATGATGAAGGTATTTCTCAACAAGAATTTGAGGAGAAAATGCGAGTGCATCTGAAGCTATTTCTTTATACTCTTTTTCAGTAAATGCGACTCCAGATTTTTGACCACCCAGAGAAAATCCAGCACGAATCATGACTGGATACCCAATTTCCTGCGCCCTTTTCTGTCCTTCCTCAACGGTCCTTACAGCAAAACTTGCAGGGGTAGAAACGTGTATTGATTTCAAATGGTGAGCAAATTTTTTTCTGTCCTCTGTAAGGATGATTGCAGAAACAGGAGTGCCTAAAACTTCTACGTCGTATTCCTGTAATATTTTTTTCTTAAAAAGCTCCATCCCACAATTCAGAGCTGTTTGACCTCCAAACGAGAGAACTAATCCATCAGGACGTTCTTTTTTTATTACTTGTGTTACAAACTCCAATGTAACGGGAAGAAAATATACTGTATCAGCTAATTCTTTAGAAGTTTGGATTGTCGCAATATTTGGATTAATAAGTACCGTCTTTATTCCTTCTTCCTTAAACACTTTAATAGCTTGACTTCCTGAGTAATCAAACTCCCCTGCCTGTCCAATTTTTAACGCACCAGAACCGAGTATTAGTATTTTTTTAAATTTAGTTTTCATAGCATTGAAATAAATTGATCAAATAACCAAGAAGTGTCAACGGGCCCTGGAGCCGCTTCTGGATGAAACTGAACCGACATGAATGGAAGTGTTTTGTGTATTATTCCTTCATTAGTCCCATCATTACAATTAATAAACCAGGGTTTAAATCCAGGGGGAATTTTCCCGATTGCAAAGCCATGATTTTGAGTAGTGATATAGCATGTTTTACTTCCCACAAGAGAACAGGGTTGATTTTGTCCCCGATGTCCAAATGCAAGCTTGTACGTATCTCCTCCGCTGGCGAGAGCCAATATTTGGTTTCCTAAACAAATTCCAAAGAGAGGAATTTTTTGTGCCAATACTTTTTTTACTATTTCAATTGTTTTGTCTGCCATTTTAGGATCCCCAGGTCCGTTTGATACGAGAACTCCATCACACGGTATGCCTTCTTTGATGAAGTCGTAATCCCAAGGAACTCGTATTACAGTAACGTCTCGTTTTACTAACTCTCGGACAATATTATCTTTCACTCCACAGTCAATTAGAATGATTCTCTTTTTCCCTTTCCCCACCGTTATTATTTTATGAGTTGAAACGTGTGCTACTAAATTTTCTTTATTTGGATCAACAAACTGTATTTTTTCTCCAAACTCAATTTTGACAAGTGCAGCTCCTTCATCGCGTATTTTCTTAACAATAAAACGAGTGTCGGGAATTTCAAGAGCGGGAATATTTTCTTTTTTTAACCACTCTGAGAGTGACATTGCACTTTGAAAGTGTGAAGGTGTATTTATATATTGTGAAACGATAAGCCCACTCACTTGAATTTTCCCGGACTCCCATGTTTCTCTTTTGGGAACACCATAGCTCCCGACAATTGGATACGAAAGAGTCAAAATCTGACCTTTATAAGAAGGGTCTGTCAAACTTTCTGGATATCCCATCATACTTGTTGAAAACGCTATCTCTCCTGCAACAGAGATCTCTGCTCCAAAACTGGTGCCTTCAATTGTTGTTCCATCACTAAAGATTAAATGTCCCTTCATACTATTTATCCAAGAATTAAACTTAATAATGCCATGCGCACATGGAGTCCATTTTTTACCTGTTTTGAAAGATATACTGCCCGAGGATCTGCGTCAACTCTTACATCGATGTCCCCAACCCTGGGAAGTGGATGCATGAGGATCATTTTTTTATTTCCTTTCTCTTTCATTAAGTCTAGCGTAACTACAAATCTGTTTTTAAGAAGCTCATATTCTTTTTTATTAGTGAATCGCTCCTTTTGAACGCGTGTCCAGTACCAAAAATTACAGGTAGATGGAATTTCTTCTTGTTTTGTAATCTCGATAAGTGTTACTCCTCTATCTCGAATATATTCAACAAATGATTTTTCTAGTTTGAGTTGTTTAGGAGAAAGTAAATAGATGGTATTATTTTTATAAAGTGACAATAACTTTAAAAGCGAATGCACTGTCCTCCCATTGAGTAAATCTCCAACCATGAGACCCGTTAATCCCGATAGCGATTTTGTTGTTTGAAAAATCGTATAGGCATCAAGAAGTGCCTGAGTTGGATGTTCCCCTATTCCGTCGCCCGCATTAATAACTGGAATTTTAACTGCATCTGCTGCACGTTGTAATGTCCCCTTTTCAAAATGCCTCATAACAACTGCATCTGAATAATTTTCAAAAACACGCATAGTATCTTCGAGTGTTTCTCCTTTTATTGAGGAAGATGTTTGTAGAGGATTTTGATACTCAATTGTTGTACCTCCCAATTTTTTTACTGCTGCAGAAAAAGAACTAAATGTCCGAGAAGAGGGTTCAAAAAAAAGGAGGGTGACTAGTTTTCCCCTCAAAATTTTACTTGTTTGAGTAAATGTCATTTTACTCATTTTATGAGTGAGTTTAAATAGTTCCTGAATAGTTTTTACCGATAATGAATCGATAGAAATATATGATTTGTTTGAAAGAGCCGATCGAGAATTAGTATGCATAGGCGAAAAAAAACCGCC
>JAPLYR010000131.1 GCA_026395455.1 Candidatus Roizmanbacteria bacterium
AATTCACTTCTTACTAAAACAAGAGGAACAGCAATTCTTCATTCATTTTTCTTAGGATACTTTCCAAAAGGTCTTCGAATGGATGATACACGAAACGGAAGTCTTGTATCCGTAAAAGGTGGAGAAGCTGCAAACTATGCTATTGGAAAAGTACAAGCACGCGGTATTCTTTTTGTTGGACATGGAGATGTTGTATATGAAGGAATGGTTGTTGGAGCTGCCAACAAGATGGATGATATTGAAGTTAATGTTTCAAAAGAAAAACAACTTACCAATAATCGATCTGCGGGAGAAGGAGTATCGGTTGGAGTTATCCCACCAACACGCCTTACACTTGAGCAAAGTCTTGATTTTATTAATGATGATGAGTTATTGGAAATCACTCCAATTTCTTTACGTATTCGAAAAAGAGTGTTAACCTCAACCTTAAGAAAGGTAAACGACAGACGAATGAGACAGATACGAGAAAGCCAACAACAGAAGAGTGTCTAATGGTTAGAATTGATAATATACGACTGCACTGATAAAATAGCAGATACAGGGTCCATAGCTCAATGGTAGAGCAGCAGCCTTTTAAGCTGTTGGTTCTGGGTTCGAGTCCCAGTGGGCTCACATTTTCTTCTTATGACATAACTCATTTCTCCAGTTGAGACTTCTTTTTTATTTATTCATTTATAATTACGTGTATGTTTCACACAATTGCTGAAATCGAAAAATATCTTGAAAAATTTATTTATAACAATAAATTGTCACTTGCGCCTGGGGATGCTAGCATTATGCGCACAAAAGAACTATTACGCCTTCTTGACTCACCTCAAAACAAACTAAAAGTCATTCATGTTGCTGGCACTTCTGGCAAAGGATCGACTTCATTTATGATAAGTAGCTTTCTTATAGCACACGGGCTGAGAGTAGGTCTTCATTTATCTCCTCATCTTATGGATATTCGTGAACGGACGGAAATTAATAATGGGTTAATTGAGGAAAAAAAATATCTCAGATATTTTGAAGAAATAGTTCCGTTCGTTGAAAAAATGAGAGATTCTTCATATGGCAAACTTACCTATTTTGAACTTATGGTGGTATTTGTATTCTATGTATTTGAAAAAGAAAAGGTCGATTACGCCATCGTGGAAGTAGGAATGGGAGGATTGTATGATGGGACCAACGTGGTTGAGAGAAGTGATAAGTTGGCTGTTATTTCAAAAATAGGATTTGACCATATAAAAGCTCTTGGAAATACACTAGCTAAGATTGCATATCACAAGGGGATGATTTGTCCAGAACAGGGAGAAATGATCTCGATTTACCAAACAGCATCAGTTGAAAAAGAGTTTAAAAAGATAGCTGACAGAAAAAAATCTCAACTCTCTTTTGTAGAAAAGACTGCAATAAAACATATTGCTTTCAAAAATGGAAAAACGACCTTTACGTTTCAGTGGAAAGGCAAAGAGTATGTAGACCTCGCCATAGGCTTACTTGGCTTTCATCAAGCTCAAAATGCAGCACTCGCACTTGCAACTGTTTTTCATTTGGGATTACGAGATAAATTTAAAATCGATATCCAAAGTATTCGGTCAGTCTCAGAAAATCTTCGATTTAAAGGGAGAATGGATTTTGCAACTTATAATCGCCATTTGATGATACTAGATGGTGCACATAATGTACAAAAAATGAAGGCATTTCTTAAAACCGTAAAAACAGTTTATCCAAACAAAAAATTCACGTTTGTAATTGCATTTAAACATGGGAAAGAATATATGAAAATGGTTCGTCTTATGATTCCTTTTGCCCACACTATAATTGCAACAACTATATTTAGTGATAATCCAGATTTTGGATATCTCTCGACAAAAGCCGAAGAAATACGTGATGCGCTAAAGCAAAGTGGGTTTGAAAATGTAGTGATTGCCAAAACAAAGAGCGACATAAAAAAATTAATTCATACTAACGATGGAGATATGATCGCAACAGGCTCTCTCTATCTCATTAGTGATTTGTATGCATTGCTAAACATTTAAAATAGGAATATACTCATACCTATGGCAACTCTTTCTGTATCTCATCTTTCCAAACATTTTCGCATCTATAAAAAAGAGGCTGGTCTTGCTGGATCTATACGATCGTTTTTCAAACGAACGTATGAAACATCAAAAGCAGTGGATGATATTTCATTCTCAATAGAGCAGGGGGAGTTGGTGGGATTTATTGGTCCAAACGGAGCAGGGAAGACAACAACACTCAAATGTTTATCTGGACTTATTTATCCTACCAGTGGAGAAATAAATGTGCTTGGATACACTCCTTTTGATCGAAATCATGAATATTTGCGTTCCATTTCCCTTGTCATGGGGCAAAAAAGTCAACTATGGTGGGATTTGCCTGCAATGGAATCATACCTCCTTTACAAAGAAATGTATGACATTCCAGAAATGCATTTTAAAAAAACGCTTGATGAGCTTGTTACCTTATTAGATTTAAAGGAAATCCTCCATGTACAGGTGCGAAAATTGTCGCTTGGTCAACGTATGAAATGTGAGCTGGTAGCGCAACTTCTCCACAGTCCCAAAATATTATTTTTGGATGAGCCAACTATTGGACTGGATATTGTCATGCAACAAAAGATACGTTCGTTTGTTAGAGAATATAATAAAAAATATAATGCAACAATCATTCTTACCAGTCACTATATGGATGATGTAAAAGAGCTTTGTAAACGTATTATCATTATTAATCATGGGCGTATTTTGTATGATGGAAGTCTTGACGCTGTTGTTTCAAAGCACACACAACTTAAGAAAATAAGTATCATATTTGAGAAACCGACTACACAGGATGAACTTGAAAAAAGAGGGAAAATCCTCTCCTTTGATGGGATAAACGCAACTCTTGAAGTGAATAAAGATAAAGTAGCAGCCGTAACGGGATATATTTTATCTCAATATTCAGTAATAGACTTAACAATAGAAGAACCACAAATAGAAGAAATTATCAGTGGTATTTTCTCTTCATCAAAAGTATGAGATGGATTCGCATGTTATCTCTTTATTTTGAGCGAACGTTTGAATATCGCTTGCGATCACTCTTGTGGCTTATGCTTCCCATGATCAATAATATGACTCTTATTTTGTTTTGGACTGGGGCAGGGATGGGAAGCTCTGCATTATCTACTTATTATATTTTAATGACAATAGGAGGATTACTTACAACTTCACATGTCGAATATGAAGTTTCTGAAATAGATATTAAACAGGGGCAATTGGTGAATTATCTCACCAAGCCCATTTCATATTATTGGATGAATTTACTGAATGAAATACCTTATAGAGTGTTGCAAATGATTTATGCAACGACGATTATCGGTTTTTTTCTCCTTTTTTTCCCACGTGCTTTATCTATAACATTAAACATGCTTTATTTTCCCCTTGTTATTCTCATTTTCACCCTGGGATATCTATTATCATTTACGTTTAAAATGAGCCTCTCATATCTTGCGTTTTGGTTTAAAGACATTCATGGTCTTATGGAATTGGTCACGATCGTGATCATTATAATGTCAGGTGGTATTATGCCGCTTCCTTGGTATCCTCAAACACTTCAAACAATAAGCAATATTCTTCCCTTTGCATATAGTGGTTATTATCCTGTTGTATCACTCCAAGGAGTCCTATCGCTCAATCAAATGATTACAGTAATCACAGTACAAGGCATATGGCTGAGTATTTTATTGTTGATTCATAATGCACTATGGAGTAGAGGTGTTAAAGAGTTTACGGCAGTTGGACAATAATAATATGAGACGATATCTACGCATCTATAAAGCTGTGCTTAAAATCAACCTCTCACTTATTTTGGCATATCGGGCTAATTTTATTAGTCATTTATTTTCAACAACAGCTTGGGCTGCCTTTAATTTTATCTGGATTGGGCTTCTCACACACAAAGCTTCATCTGCATTTGGGTGGCGTAGTGATGAACTTGTGGTAATAACTATTGGGTACATAATCATCACTGGCATTTATTACTTTTTATTTGCTCATAATTTTGAGAATTTTTCACAAATTATTGATCATGGTAGATTTGATAGTATCTTGTTAAAACCACTCGATTCTCAATTCCAGATAAGTATGATGGATGCAAGTTATGCTTCGCTTATCAGGACAGTGCTTGGCGTCATTGGACTGATATGGTGGGTGAGTGCTCATCATTATTCTGTAGGTCTTTTTCAAGTAGTGAGTTTTATAGTTCTTATGGGAGTTGGAGTAGTAGTAATGTATTCAGTGTGGTTTCTTTTTATTACGACATTAATCTGGTATCCCAATTTAAGTAACATAGTAGATTTTTTATATACTCTTAATGGATTTGCTCGGTATCCAGCTGAAATGCTTCGCAATAGTGGGATACCATCCCTCATACTTCTCGTCCCCATATCCTTAATTGTTGCAACTCCAGTAAAAATACTTCTTCAAAAGAATGCATGGGGAGACATTCTACTCATTATAGTGATTGGATGTACACTTTTTTGGTTGTCGCGTATATTTTGGAAGTTTGCATTAAAACATTATACGAGCGCAAGTTAATTACTGTAGTTTTTGTGTAATACACATAAGAAAGCGTTCTCCTGGGTCTGGATTTGCGACAAGTTTATTGTGTCCTGTTATATTCTCCAATGGGATAGAATAGTATGTCATAAGATATCGAACCGTATCTAATACCCTTTGTTCTTGATTCTTCATAATAGTTACATATTTTTCATTTTCCCAATCAAGTACTGATGTGGAGATTTTATACTGTGTCGCAATTTCTTCCTTTTTTTCTTGCAGTTCACCTGGCGCGAGTGCATTATTTTTTGTTGGGTTCACGATAGAACAATTTAAGTTGTACCAAAGATCAAATTGGGTTCCGTTTATTTCAATATTGATGGAATTTTCGAGTGTTGAACATCCTTCCCATGTAATTTTATCGTCATAGAAGTTAGACATCTGCAATATTTCATTTTGATCAATTGCGAGACCACAGACAACCTTTTTACTATTGAGCGCTCCCCATGTAGCACTATTTCCTAAAAATTGAGGGCTATCGCTCCAATGCAAAACAATAGACTCAGGCTTAATACATGTGTACTGTGTTTTTCCATAAGGAATAGGAAGTACATTCAGCCCCCAATCCGCACTTATTGATTTTGTCACTTTCGTTGTTCCATTCGTACAGTTTTTTCCTAGTTGTGGCATGGAGGTTGGGGTTGGCGTTGGTGTATTTGTCGGTTTGAGAGTTGGAGTTGGGGTGAGTGTTGGACTAGGAGTTAGAGTAGGTGTTTTGGTAGGAGTAGGTAGAGGAGTACTCGTTGGGATTGGAGTATTTGATGGTTTTGGAGTCGGTGTTACGGGTGGAGAAAGAATAATCTGAGGAACAATATTATCCGTTATATTTCGCGTCAGTGAAGAAAGTGCGACTGCATAATCAACAATGTTTACAACCTCATCACCCGTTACATCACCTTTCAAATTTTTACCCACTTTCCCAAGATCCGCAATAATACTTGATATATCATAGCTATCTACTCTTCCATTACTAGGTTCTATATCTCCACCAGCAAATGACTGGGCGGTAAGATTAAGGATGGTTGGAGGTTTTTCAGTAAAAATAAATTGAGGGGACATACACGCAGAGCCAGTGGCAATTCCACTACAAAATAGGCGACTCATATATCCTTTTGGTTTAATGGAAATAGCATAAAAAGCCGAAAGAGGAAGTGAGGAATCTAGGCTGATAATTGCCTCATGTATTTTATCTGCATTATATTGAAAATCAACATCTTTCCATTCTTTAACTTTGCCTTGAAAACTGTTATAAAACGTTACGGTGCCTTTGACGGTGTTAGGCATAAAATGTTCTCCCTGTAGTTTTATTTGCAATGTTACGGTCGGATTATATGCTCTCGTCAAGCCAGATCTCAACACAACAAAAAGCACCAGAAAAACAACAATACTAATTATAAGAACCAAACCAGTTGTGATAAAAGCGAATATGGTCGTAAACGAGCTTCGAATAGTATTATGTATCTTTTTCATATAATCTACCACGATATATCTTTAAAACTACGCTCAAGATCAAGAACAGATGCCCCCAAAGAATAAACATGTGTTTTACTAGGGTCGATTACAATAATACCTTTTTGTAAAGGATCCTTTTTTTCAAACGTGCATGAAGCAAAGAGTTTATTAATTGCTCCTCCAGCAATTTTTTCTGTGCCAATAGTTGCAATTCCCGTAATACTCAGTGAGTCACTCTCAGTTGTCATGAGAGGATAGTTGGAGAATACATCCCCAGTAGTACAAATTGGCTTTTCTTTTACATTGGAAAAGGTAAGTCCAAGATCAGCTGCATCAAATAGTGTTTTTGTGGGTCCATTAATCCAAAAAGTAACTGTTTTTTTTGTTGGAGAAAATAGTGTCTCAATTGCAGAAATATACACGGTAGTATCTTTTTTAGTATCTATTGAATCAGCGGTTTGTTGCTTACGTAAGTCATCAACATTTTTTCTCAATTGTTCCTGCATTTGAGTTTGAAGAGATTTGATATATAGTTTGTTTTGTTGAAGTGCTTGAGCGTTGTCTTTTCCTTCCTTTGTGAGGCGTGAAAGTTCCTGATTAAGAGTATTAATGCGAAATAAGAAATAAGCAACAATTACTGCAACTATGAAGAGAAAAAGGACGAGTGTTAATGCTATTTTTTTCATGAGTGATATATACAGTGTATAGAGAGATCATAGGTAAGTCAAATAACTCTCCCCGTACACGATACCTCTTGTATAATGGGATCTTATGAATACACAATCACACACGCTTTCAAATGGACTTCGCGTCTTATTAATTGATACAGAGTCATTCCCAACAGTAACAGCACTCGTTATGGTAGGGGCTGGAAGTAGATATGAGCGAAAGGATAATAACGGCATCGCTCACTTTTTTGAGCATATGGCTTTTAAAGGATCAAAGAAATATAAGACATCATTTGAAATTTCATCTGCCATCGAAGGAATTGGAGGAGTGTTTAATGCATTCACCTCGAAAGATCATACAGGATATTGGATAAAAGCAACGACCGAACACACACATACACTTCTTGATGTACTTTCTGACATGATTCTTCACCCATTACTAGAGGCTGACGAGATCGAACGTGAAAAAGGCGTTATCGTAGAAGAGATCAATATGTACGAAGATATGCCAGCGCGAAAGGTTGGAGATATATTTGAAGAGGTTATGTATAAAGGGAGTCAATTGGGATTTGATATTGCTGGAACCAAAGAGACAGTAACAGCATTTAATCGCAAAACATTCACTGACTATATTGATGAGTTATATCATCCAAATAACGCGGTAGTTGTTATTGCAGGGGGATTACAAGGCAAAAATTATCTTCCAGAAATTGAGAAGAAATTTGGGACATGGAAAAATAAAAAAACATTAGCCTTTGAAGAATATGTGGGTCAACAAAAGCCACATTCAACATAAAAAAACGGAACAAGTACACATGTGCATTGGCTTTAAATCATTTTCTTTTACGGACGAGCGAAAATACTCACTTCAAGTATTAGCTGCTGTTCTTGGAGGGGGAATGTCTTCACGTCTGTTCATGGAGGTGCGTGAGAAAAGGGGATTATGCTACTATATTTCAACTGGACGTGAGTTATATGCTGATACCGGGAGTCTTGTAACTCAAGCCGGAATTCGCAATGATAAACAAAAAATTCAAGAAGCAATCAATGTTATTTTGGAAGAACATATGAAAATTGTAAAAGGCACCGTTTCTGATGAGGAAGTTGAAAAAGCAAAAGAACTTTTGAAAGGGAGATATTTATTGAGCCTTGAAGATTCGATGAATATTGCTACCATGTTTGGATCTAAATACATTTTGGAAGGAGAACTGGTCGACACACAAAAGGTATTAGAAAAATTGAAGAA
>JAPLYR010000114.1:0-1720 GCA_026395455.1 Candidatus Roizmanbacteria bacterium
CCGCTATTACATGGATATGATCCGTTGCATGGACTTCCTCCACATCCATAATATCCATAACTACTCTTGCTAAAAGCAAATACACAGCAAAAGAAGAGGAAGATAAACACCAAATATGCCTTTACGACAGGAAGCTTCATTTACTAATGATAGTAACAAATATATAAAATCGTGTCAATGGTAATAAGCATGATATTATGATGTATGGCTTTGTATATTCTATTCTTCTTATTGTTCCTTATACCATCACTTTTGGAAGGTATAGGAATATGGGTAGATCATCGAATTTTCCTTCTCTATTTTTCCTCTATTCCCATTCTATTCTATTTTTATTTATCTACATTTCTCAAATCAATAACGATCCCATTGAAAACAAGTATTTTATATATCTTCTTCCTTCTCTTTATGACTATCTCAACTTTCTTTTTTTCTGTCGATAAACAAACCTCTTTTGAATTACTTCTTTTCTACTATTCTTCTTTTCTCCTTTTTATATTTTTTTATAATTATAAAAAGGGAGGGAAGTGGCTTTCTTATTCTTTCCCTATTGTTCTTGGAATAATATTTACCATTTATTCATACCTTCTCCCCTTTTTTAAATTAAAAGGATTACATTTCCTTTTACCAATAGGAGAAAAACAGTTTGTTTTTGCTTCTTATGTAAATCATAATCATTTGGGAGATTTTCTTGGCTTATTTCTTATTATTCTTTGTTGGTATGGTTTGCAAAAAAAATGGAGTCTCCTTCCCATTTTTCTCTTTTTCCTTACAATTTTTATCAGCTCATTCTCCCGATCTGCTTATCTTTCTTTTTTTATTGTCATTCTTATGATGCTTTTTTATAACAGAAATAAACTTTCTTCTCTCATTCTCCCCTTGGTGTTTCTACTCCTTTCCAGCGTTATATTTGCAACATATATGCTTAGCATCCAACAGCCCAAAAATTCCCCTTTTTATTCTCTTCAGCAGTATGGAAAAACGACCTTTCATATGATCCCCCGCGATGTTTTATCGGCTCGCGATATCTTTATAAAGCAAGCTCTTTTATCTATACAAAAATCCCCACTTTTTGGGATAGGTGGAGGAAACTTTATTGTTGCATCTCGAAATAATATTCTTAATAATGCTCAAAGTGACTCTGCACACAATATTTTTTTTGAACTAGCAACCGAGCAGGGGCTCTTAGCAACGTTCTGTTTTATATTGTTTATATTTCTTATATCAAAATGTGTATTGTTCACTCCCACTCTTCCTGGCTTTCTCTTTCTATACCTTCTGTTTAATTTCCAGACAGACTATACGTACCAAGTATATTCTCTCTTCCTCTTCTGGATTATTCTTTCCTCATTAACTTTTACTGAAAAAAGACACATCTCCCTACTTCCCGCCCTCTATGGATTGCTCTGTCTCATCCCAATTTTTATACTTGCCTCTATCTCCACTAGTGTTCATTTAGCAAAAATGGGAGACTATAGAAATGCAATTAAATGGTACCCATTTAATAAGGGGGTGTATGCAAGTGCTATTAAACAGTCAGATGACCAAGTAAATATATATATTCGCCAGACTGAATATATCGCTCCTTATGATGTCAATATTAATACGGTTATTGCTGCCTACTATTTACAAAATGGCGATAAACAAAAAGCTTTACAGTACTACGAACGGATTTATGATAATAATCATCTTTGTTCATTTCATTTTATAAAACAAATTTATA
>JAPLYR010000114.1:1736-4772 GCA_026395455.1 Candidatus Roizmanbacteria bacterium
TTACTTTTGGGAAACCATTGCTTCTGACTATCAACATATTTTTGTATCAAATACATTAAGAGGTGAATTTTTTAAATTTTGCCATGATGAGAAGATCAAAGCATGTCCTGGTATTGGATGGAACAACTAATGAAGATTTTTTACTTCACTTCTTTTTTGATATTCTTGAACATATTCTTTTAAGGAGATAGGCTTCCATTCAGGCGAGCAGCTTTTTAGGCGTTTTATTTCTCTTTTATAAGAGTTCAGTGCTGAAACCGACACTTCGTTCTGTTTCATATGAATTTGATTGCCAAATCGTGCAACGGAAATAACCTACGTTGATACTAACCCAATATGTATCTTTCGTACATGACAAAATTGTCAGAAAAGTTGACAAAAGATGAAATTAGTACTATAGTAGGTCCTAATGGCTCAAGAACATAGCACATTTGGAGAATTATTTAAAAAATATCGACTAAGGTCTGAATTCTCCACTTTATCCCAATTTGGAAATGCACTCGCACAAGAAGGTTATATTTATGAGGATAGTATCTATTCCCATTGGCAAAAAAATGTACGCGTTCCAAAAGACAGAAAGCTTCTTCTTGCACTTATAAAAATATTTATTGAAAAAGGTGGAATAACTACAACGGTAGCTGCAAACTCGTTTTTAAATTCTGCAGGACAAGGATATCTTACAAAAGAAGAGCTTGAAATGGTAACAAAAAATACTAGTCTTGTTGGAAATGCTATCACCCCAGCAAATGCCCTTTCTTTTTTGCTTACAACAATCCAATCAAAAGGAATTATAAGAACGGGTTGGCAAATGATGAGTATCCCAGAACCTGAAAGCGTGGCTGAACATTCATTCCAACTCTGTGTAATCGCTATGGTTTTTGCAGATCAACTGGGGGTTGATCGTGAAAAACTTATTAAAATGGCGATTATCCATGATTTAGGAGAAATTTTTACTGGAGATATTGTATGGTCACGAGGGAATATTATAGATATTAAAAAACGTCAGGAGAAGGAAGTTGTTGAATCGCAAGGAATTGAAGCATTATTCACAAAACTTGGCAATCTGAAAGAGTATCAAGATATATTCCTTGAGATGACAGAACGTAAAAGTATTGAAGCTAGTATATTCTGGCAGCTTGATAAGTTGGAAATGGCAATTCAGGCACTTAAATATGAGCAGGATACTGGTATCAATTTGGATGAGTTCTTTGTTACTACAGATCTGCAGCTTACCCTCCCATTCTTAAGAGATATTTTTTCTCACGCTCTTGCCCAAAGACCACTAAAAAAGAGAATATGAGTTCTATTTTAATCTTGTTTATTCTGAATCACCGTGATGATTGTTATAAATTTAAAATGTAATCTAGTAAAATAACTACAAATGAAAACAAAGAGAAATGAATCTATCATTGGCATCGTTGGTTTGGGTCAAGTAGGCAGTGCAATATGGAAATTAACAAATAAATTTTATAAAGTCTTAACAAAAGACTTATTAGAGGATTTCATAAAAGAAAAGAGGCTTGATATACTCCATGTTTGTATTCCTTATAGTAATAAGTTTGAAGATTATATAGTCGATCAAATTAATTTGAATCACCCGAAACTAGTAATCATAAATTCAACCACTAAGCCAGGGACTACACGAAACATATTTTTAAGAACACATGTAAACACTGTCCATTCACCCGTTATGGGAGTACATCCTCGATTGTATTATTATTTATTCCAATTTCCAAAATTTATTGGTCCAGTTAATAGAAAGTCCGGGTTAATGGCTTCTTCACATTTTAAATTCATGGGAATAAAAACTACTTTATTTAATAATCCTGAAGAGACCGAAATGGCTAAGCTTCTTGATACAACATACTATGGACTAAATATTGTTTTTTCAAAATGGGCAAAAGAAATTTGTGATACGAATAAACTTGAGTTTAACAATGTCTATAGTAAGTTTAATTTAGCTTATAATGAAGGGTATTCTCGAACGCTCCCTCAGGTAAGAAGACCCATTCTCAAACCTGTAAAAGGACCCATCGGAGGAACATGTGTTGTTCCAAACGCAATTATTTTAAATGAATTTATTCCAAATGGAATATGTAAATTAATTAAAAATGCAGAATAAAAAACTATCTGTTATTGGTTTGGGTAAGCTTGGTTTACCACTCGCTCTTTCTTTTGCATCAAAAGGTTTAAATGTTATTGGCTATGATATAAATAAGGAGACAGTCGACAAATTGCATTCAGGTTTATCTCCTATTTCCGAACCATTCGTCCAAAAAATGTTACTCAATAACAAGGCAAATATTACTTTTACACAAACTGCTGAAGATATCATACAAAAAAGTAATATTTCATTTATCGTTGTTCCAACCCCGAGTAAAAAAGATGGGTCTTTTTCATCGCAATATATTGAAGAGGCAATAAAAGCATTTATCCCTTCATTGAAGAAAAAAAAAACAAAAACATATATTTGTAATAACCAGCACAATTTCTCCAGGAACAATGGAAAAAACTCTCAAACCATTGATTGAGTATGGCACTGGGAAAAAAATTGGGAAAGATATAGGGCTTTGCTATAGCCCAGAGCTTATTGCTTTAGGATCAGTTGTTCACAATATTACTTATCCTGATTTTTTACTCATAGGAGAATCTGAAAGAAAAACTGGAGATAAAGTTAAACAATTGCGTAAATATATTTGTGATAATGATCCAATAATTATTCATACGAACTGGATTAACGCAGAGCTTATCAAATTATCTTTAAATGCTTATATTACGACCAAAATAAGCTTTGCAAACATGATAGCTCGTATCTCTGAGCGCATAGTCGGAGCAGATAGTGACATCATACTTAATGCAATTGGACAGGATAGTAGAATTGGAACAAAATATCTAAAAGGCGGCTTAGGGTTTGGTGGTCCTTGTTTCCCCCGTGATAATATTTCTTTATATTCAACAATCAAAAAGGCGGGTTTAAACATTAACTTACCGCTCAATACAGATATCTTTAACAAAGATCAAATTAACTACATTTAT
>JAPLYR010000026.1 GCA_026395455.1 Candidatus Roizmanbacteria bacterium
AAGTGTTGGAGCCCCCTTTTCATATACAGAAGAAGGCCCTCCGGATAAAATAATTCCTTTTGGTTTGTATTTGAGGACATCTTTTGAAGCATCTTCAGGTGTTGAGATGTGGATTACAATTCCCATATCATTTAAGCGTCTTCCAATAAGGTGTGTTGTTTGAGAACCAAAATCAACAATTAAAATCATATGAATAAAATATTATTGATAACTTTTGCCAGGATTTGTAACAAGGATATCATGTGGATGGCTTTCTTTTAAAGATGCTTGTGAAATACGAACAAATTGAGCAATTTTATGAAGAGAGCAAATATCTCTTGCTCCAACATAATACATTCCTGATTTAATACCTCCAAGTGCTTGATCAAGCAACTCTGGAACAGTCCCTTTAATTGGGACAAGTCCTTCAACTCCCTCAGCGACAAGCGTTCTATCAGAGTATGACTTTCCATGATATTCTCCCTCTGACTTTATTTTTGCACCGTCATGCATCGCTCCAACAGAACCCATTCCTCGATATGTCTTAAACATATATTTTTCCTTTTCAATTTTTAAAATATCTTTAAATCGGAGAGGAACATGTTGCTTTGCTAGTAAAACCTTTTCTCCTGGCGCCTCTTCACATGATGCAAAAAAACTTCCCATCATAATTGTTGATGCACCTGCAGCTAGTGCTTTTACCATATCTCCAGAATAGGTAATACCTCCATCTGCAATTACAGGAACCTTATATTTCTTTGCGACTGGCCCAATTTCAAGGAGTGCAGTCATTTGAGGGATTCCCACTCCTGAAACAATACGTGTCGTACAAATTGCCCCAGGTCCCATACCTACTCTCAACCCATCTGCCCCTGCTTTTATAGAAGCGAGCGCCCCTTCCTTTGTTGCAATATTACCACTAATTACCTGAAGATCCTTATATTTATTTTTTACAGCAGAGATAGCATTGAGTACAGTTTTTGCATATCCATGCGCAGTATCTATAATGACAGCATCCACTCCTACTTTAATAAGCTTCTCAATGCGTTCATCATATCCTTCAGAGCCTATAGCAGCCCCAACTAGTAATCCCTCCTTCTTAACTTTTAGAACTTCTTTTACTTGATTTTCAATCGTTAAATTGCGATGAATAAATCCAATTCCCCCCATACGAGCAAGAGAGATTGCAAGACCACTTTCTGTAACTATATCCATTGGGGCAGAAGAAAAGGGGATTGAAATCATTATCTTTTTGGTGAGATATGTTTTGAGTGATATATCTTGTCTTTTAAAATCACTATATCCTGGACGAAGAAGGACATCATCAAACGTTAATCCTTCAATAAATTGTTTAGAGGTAGAGGTTACCATGTCTGTTTTTTAAATTTATAAAGGTGTATTGAAATGACCATTTTATTGTTTGTTCGATTTGTTTTTTTGTAAGGATATTATTTTTTTCAAGATATTCGTATTGTTTTACAAGGTGAGCATCTTTAATCATTTCTGGCCAGTCAGTATTAATGGTAATCTTGACTTTATTCTCAAAAAAAGTTTGCAAGATATACGTAAGCTCATTATTATCTTTTACTGCACGAGTCATCAAATTGCTGAGAGGGCACACTTCTAAAACAATATTTTTCTCATGAAGAATTTTCATAAGTTTTTTATCGTATGCAGCTCTAATTCCATGACCAATGCGATTGGGTTTTACATAGGTAACACAATCCCATATATCATTTGTGTCATCTGTTTCTCCGGAATGGGCAGTAATTTTTAATCCTGCTCTCCGTGCTTTACTAATAAGGGTGGCATAGTCTTTAAAGTGAAAGGAACCATTATCGTAGTTTGAGAAATCAAGTCCCACAACTCCTCGGCTGTGATATTTAATTGCTTTATCGATAATAATGGCATTTTTTTCGATAGAGAATTGTCTATCAAGACAAAATATTAAACCAGCATGCAATTTTGGATATTCAAGCAGTGCTCTTTCCATACCGCGTAGCATAGCCATAATTGCATGGTCTAAATCAACCTCTCCATCTCTATTATGTTTCATTGGGTTGCCGCGAAGTTCAAGAAGAGTAATATTGTTTGATCGATATGCACCGCTCATAGTCTCATACACACCCTTCTCAAGTGCAAGTGACCCAGAGGACAGTTTATCTAAAATAGGATGATAAACGGAGTCAAGATACTCTTTAAGCGTTGATTTATGACTTGGATCTAATACAACAAAATCGACAAACTCATGATAATCACGCTTGGAAAGTTTATAACCCTCACTTTGAGCAATATGCCAATATACAGAAGGAGGAATGGATGTCCCAATGTGAGCGTGCAGATCTGCCAGATTACAAAAAAGCCCGCCATTTGGGCGGGGTATTGTTGAAAGCGACTCTTGTATGGGTCTTTCCATATTCAATTGTAGCAGATGGTTTTTAATTTGCAATGTGCTACGTGTTACTTTATTGAAATATTAAGATTAGGTTGTTATAATGCAATACATATTAATTACATATAATTAAAGAATGAGAGCGGAAGAACTCAGTTGGGCAAATAGAAGAATTCAGTCTCCCATACTTAATCCCGGACTTAGGCTTGAAAGGGAGAGGTTGCCCATTGTTCAAGAAGTAGATCGGTACTTAAGAGAAACCGAAGGTAAATATCTTCCTCACCAATTGGAATTTGGAGGACGACTCGCATTAAATGCAGCTCGCAATGCGCTTGTAGGGACCGATGGTGGATAAAATTATGGAATTGGTGCTTCTGTTATGGTTGTACAAAATGGGATTGCTGCAATTTTTGAAGGAGCAAATACAATGGTTACAGGTACTGAAGAAGAAAGACTAACAGGACATGCTGAAACAAATGGGCTGAAAGGTGTTATGGCATATGCATCAGGAGATAGATCAAAAGGTCCAATTGATATTGTGAAGTTGGATGTTTTAAAACTTCCTTTTGATTTGGGGAGATCTGGTACAGGTATTATTATGTCAGGAACCCTTGAACCATGTCCAATGTGTGAATGTGTGGCAACCAATGCACTAGCAGTTACCAGAGGAATCCTAGGACCTGACGCAGTAATCAGATCTGTGAGCTCTTCAGTTGATGGCTCCACAGATGGTGCTCTTAACAATGGAGCAGCTCATGCGTTAGGACAGAAAGCCACGTCAAGTCCTAATGTTTGGAGATCAATACAAAGAGGTTATTTTCAAGGTCAGAATCCTCCAGATTTTACTCCGATACAATTTTCACTTCTTCAAACAACTCCTGACCCATTGCAAGGATTTAATCCTCCAGGTATGTATCACAGATCAGAAGATAAAGATCTTGAACGACTATCGAGTAAAATATTTACACAAACAAGACAGCAGGTCGATGAATTTCTGGCTACAGGAAAGAAATAATAAATTACTTTATTATTTCTGTAAGAAGAATCTTCATTTTTTCACTTGCTTTATTTGCTTCTGCTACCACTTCTTTATGATCGTGTTTAACAAAGGCAAGGTTGGTTACAAATGAAAGACCTAAGACATTTATATTAAGAGATCTTGCAACAAGTGTTTCAGGGACTGTGCTCATTCCAACAACATCTGCTCCAAGAAAACGAAGTGCCATTTTATCTGCTGGAGTTTCATAATTGGGTCCGTGGTAATACACATATATTCCTTCATGAAAGGGAATATGAGATTCTACACAAATCTTACGTGCCCTTTCCCTCATACTTGAATTGAATACCTCTGAGACATCGACAAATTGTGCGCCTTTTAACGGATTATCTATCGCAAGAAATAATGTTATTACATCTGAAAGAATGACAAAATCTCCTACTTTATATTTTTCATTTAATGCACCACATGCTGCTGTAAGAACGAGGTTTTTTATTCCAAGCATTGCAAACAACCGTATTGGCATTGTTGCCTCAAATCCTGAATATCCTTCATACATATGGAATCTCCCAGACATATATGCAACTCTTTTATTATTGGTTTTGCCAATAATAAGTTCACCTGTATGTCCTGGAACAGATGTTTTAATACCAAATAATTTTTCGTATGAAATACGTTTTTCAATCTTTGTTTCATCTAAAATTTTATTCCATCCAGATCCAAGGATAAGAAGAGTTTCAGGAAAAGAAGGAACCTCCTTCTTAAGGGTTTTATATGCATCTTCTATAGTTTTCATTCTTCACTAAGAAACTTAGTAATATAAACCTTTGGGATTTTCATGAGAGAAAGTTGTTTTTTTATATCATTTGTCATCTTTCCATCTTTTAATAGATTTGTTTTTATTGCCTCAACTGTTTCTCTCATATCATATGGAAATACTATCCACTCATCAACTGATTTGACATAAAAATCAGGTAAGTGTTTGGTCCACGGCTTAATATAAGGGGATGCGGTAGTAATACTTGCTGCCCCCAACTCAGTTAAATATTTAATACCTCTTACAAATGTTTTTCCTGTATCTGAAACGTCATCGATAAGGAGAATATGCTTATTTTTCAAATCTCCTCCTACATGATAGGAAATATCAGACATTTTTTGCTGTTTTAAATCCTTATAACTTGAGATGGTAAAAGAAGCGACTGGAAGCTTTAAAAAATCAGATGCAATATGGGCAATGGTTAGTCCTCCTCGAGCGATTCCAACAATAAGATCGAGTTTATTGTTCTCTTTCTGAATTTTTTCAGTAAGTGTATGAGTAATAGAGTGAAGTTGTTTCCAGCTAACACAATGGTAATTCATAGGCTACTAGTATATATTATTTATTTCTTAAGAATAATAAAACATTCTTCTATTCGATTATCTTTATGCTTTTTTAGCATTTGTTCTACATCCTTAATTTGTGAAGAATGTTTTTTAATTGCTGCAATTTTTTTATCTAGAACAGGAGTGATATCTACACGTTTTGTAATTTCACTATCAGCATAGCCGGGAGGAAAATAGATAAAATAATCTTGTCCTTGCCCTCTTTGTTTTTCATCAAGACAGAGATAATGGAGCTCTCTTATACATTCATTCTTAATATAAATAAAACTTGAGATCATTGACATTGCAATATGATCAAGATGTCCTGATATTCCCCTTGGTTCATACGTAATGATACGATCTGGCTGCAGTTTATTTACATAGACGGTAATTTTATCGGCAATTTCATGATAAACACTATTACTTAATTGACCATCTTCATATCCTAAAAATATCACTTCTTTTACCCCTAAAATTGCACTCGCTTCTTGAAGTTCAATAACTCTTTTTTCAGTAAGACTCATTCCGTTTTTTTCAGAATAATCTTGTCCTGCTTCTCCTTTTGTAGCACAAAAAAGATATACATCATGAGTTTGGCTTAAGAGGGCAATGGTTCCCCCTGGGCCAAATGATTCATCATCAGGGTGAGCAAGTATTACAAAAGCGGTTTTTCTCATACTTATTTAGGATTAGATTATAATCCATATCTGTATTAATTACCACATTTGATAAAATACAACTACGGGACGTAGTTCAGATGGCTAGAACGTCAGGCTGGGGGTCTGAAGGTCGCGAGTTCAAGTCTCGCCGTCCCGACATCGAGTGGTATAATTAACTTCATATGACAATCCAAACACGTCCAAGTTGGGACACTTATTTTGTTTCTATTGCTCACATTGTTCAGACACGCTCAAACTGTATTCGTGGGAGTCGAGGAGCTATCCTTACCAAGGATAAACGCATCGTAACAACTGGTTATAATGGAACTCCATCAGGGATTAAAGATTGTGATGAGGGAGGATGTAAGCGTTGTCAAGATAGAGAAAATAATATGGTGAAAGCTGGAGAAAGAAAAGATTTATGTATCTGTGTCCATGCTGAACAAAACGCCCTTATTCAGGCTTCATATCATGGAGTTTCAACAAAAGGAACAACCCTTTACTCAACAGTAGCACCTTGCACCGCATGTGCAAAGGCAATAATAAATGCAGGAGTCGTTGAGGTTGTATATGACGATCAGCATAGTGATGATTTTGGGGAAAAGCTATTGATTGATGCTGGGGTGAAGGTAAGAAGGTATGAAAGAGATTGAAAAGCTTAAACATATGTCTTTTTGCTTTGATGCAACTAAGCCAACTTTGTCCATCTATGTATCAAACTTGGTAGCAACAGAATGCATCAAATCAAAAATCCACACATTTAAGCTTTCCTAATGCAAATATATTTATGAAAAAAATAGTTATTTATCTACTCACTTTTTTATTTATAGCCATCTTTCCTCTCTTTTCCTACGCTCAGGAAAATAATAAAGTCGGTATTTCTCTTTTACAACCAACATCTGAAGATTTTATAGGAGCATCAGCACTTACTAATGGTTCAACAGGAGATTGGGGGTATGTGACGCTCGTGATTCAAGAGAATGATCGCGATGTGAGAAAGTGGCAAGATATATTTGAGAACCTTAGGGATAAACACCTTATTCCTATCGTTCGTCTTGCGACAAGCCCTCAAGGAGAGGTATGGAGACGCCCAGAAGAGAAAGATGCAAAAGAGTGGGTAGATTTTCTTAATAAACTGAACTGGGTAATAAAAAAAAGATATATTGTTCTTTTTAATGAACCGAATCACGCAACTGAATGGGGTGGCGAAGTAGATCCCGAAAACTATGGAAAAGTTGCAGCAACATTTGCGAAGTCTCTAAAAGATTCGCATAGTGATTATATTATTATGCCCGCTGGAATGGATGCCGCTGCCCCATCTTACCCTCCACAATATGAAGATTCAGGGATTTTTACAAGAAAAATGTTTCAGGTGAAAGATCTTCATTTAGAAGAATATATTGATGCGTGGGCTTCCCATTCATATCCTAATCCAGGTTTTAGTGGGTCAGTATGGGATACAGGAAAAAAATCAATTCGTGGTTATGAATATGAATTATCACTCTTAAAAGAATTGGGTTTTGAAAAAGATTTTCCTGTCTTTATTACAGAAACTGGGTGGAAAGAGGGGAAGATGTCTGAATCTGCTATAGCAGAAAATTATGCAATAGCATTTAGTCAAATATGGGGACAAGATAAACGAATACAAGCCGTTACTCCATTTGTTTTTAAGTATCTTTCAGAACCATTTATTAGCTTTTCTTGGGTAAATGAGGGTGGTTATTCTGCTCAGTACAATGTAATAAAGGATCTTACTAAACAAAAAGGAACTCCTGAACAAATTCAAAAAGGAATGATTATGGTAGATTTCCCAAAAACCCTCATTGCCCGCTCGACCTATCACTTTTCCGTATATTTAAAAAATGAGGGACAAGCTATCTGGAGTCAAGACGATCAATATTCACTTTCTGTAAAAACAGATTCTGCTGATGTCCAGACCCTTACATCCGATATACGAAGTACTAAGCCATCTGAAGAAAGTAAACTAAGTATCACCATAAAGACCCCCCCAAAGCCTCAAACAATACGGATATCATTACTTCTTGAAAAAAATGGAAAGTCGGTGCTGGAAACAAAGAACCACTCAATCACCATTGAACCATTTCCTGAGTTAACAGTAAAAACATCGTTATTCCCTAAATTTGTCTCCAATGGGGATGGCTTTGAAGTTCAGCTTTTTAACAAAGAAGAAGAGCTTGTTTTCTCTAAAAAAGGTCTCTCTATGAGAAAAGGAAATATAACGATAGAAGATATATCAGACATTATTCCTGGACAACAATATCGGGTTGTCTTGTTAGGCTATCCATACATTCCTCGCCAGTTAATAACTACCTTAAATAAAGGGATAAACGAGGTGAGCGTCAAGCGTTTATTACCATTTGACGCAGACGGTAATGGAAGATGTGATTTAAATGACATAAAGACCGCAATTTTAAATCCAAACTTTTTCCTTCGTTTTATTCCCTGGAGAGAAGTGTAGTTTTTAGATAGTTTATTCGTTTTTTTAAATCTTGCTTTGGTGATTTGGTAAGATAACTTCCCACTCCTAGTACATCTGGCTTATATGTTTTTGAAAAAATAATTGGTATAGTCTTCTCGTTTACCGATCCATCAATTAGTATTTCCTTCTTATATCCACACTTTCTCAATTGTTCAATTTTTGTGAGCGTTTCTTCTATAAAAGAGCTACCCTGGAATCCAGGAACAATTGTCATAATTTGGACAGAAGGAAGTAAGGATAGCAATGCTTTATCAAGCCGATCAACTTCATCTTCAGGGTTTAGGACAAGCCCAAACCTAAACTGTGGATAAGAAATTTTGAGCAGAGAATAGTCAGGAAATACAGAATTATGGATAAGAATGACACCAACGCGTTTTTTTGGCAATTTTACTATTGCCTCAATGTGCTTTTTTGGGTCAGAAACCATTAAGTGGAAATCAAATGTTAACCCAGATGTTATATTAAAAAATGAAGATTGAAACAGTTCATCAACCTGTGTCGTAGTATTAGGAACCAAAGTATTATCTGCGATATCAATTTGAAAACGAGAATAATGTAAAGAAAGACTAATAAGCTCCTCTTTTTGTTTTTCAACTTTTTGTTCTAAAAGCGCAGGAGTTACTATCATTTCTTAGTTTGATTCTTAATCCCCTCTATAACTTTTTGAACTTCTTCATCTGTTGCTAAGTAATAATGCTTTATCGGTTTGAGATTCTCATCAAACTCATACACCAATGGAATACAATAGGGGATATTGACTTCCATAATAGCTTCTTCTGACAGTCCATCTAAGTGCTTCATGATGGCACGAATAGAATTCCCATGCGCAGACACAATTATTTTTTTTCCTTCTTTTACGAGTGGCATTATTACATTATTCCAATAGGGAACTGCGCGATTATAGGTATCTTTTAAGCATTCTCCACTTGGAAGCTCATCCTGTTTTAAGTTTGCATAGCGAGGATCATGAGAAGGATGTTTGGGATCGTTTAACTCTACTTGTGGTGGTCGAACATCATAACTTCTTCTCCACAATTGCACTTGATCTTTTCCATATTTTTCCACGGTCTCTGCCTTATTAAGGCCCTGTAAAGCACCATAATGTCTTTCATTCAGTTGCCATGCATAGGTCAGTGGAATCCAATTTAAATCCATTCCATCAAGCAATCTCCACAATGTTTTTATTCCTCTTTTAAGAACAGAAGCAAATCCCATATCAAAGGTATATCCGAGATCTTTTAATTTTTTTCCATATTTATATGTGTCTTCAAGTCCAATCGGAGCAAGGTCAATATCTGTCCAACCGGTGAATTTATCTGGCCAAACTGAAAGTCCATGACGAACGATTACTATTTTGTACATATTCTTGGTAATTAACGTATAACATGAAACGCGTGTTGTAAACCATTATAATCAACATACTAAAAAAAATGAAACGCTTATTTCACTCAAAAATATCCCCCGTCTTGAAAATGAAGACAAGCGATATTCATTTTATTGGGAGCAAAGACCCTGCCAGAAGAACACTTTTTCTTATTTTAGTTTTTGGAGCTGGAATATTTTTTATCATCCTCCTCATCAAGCTATTTACACTTACTATTGTGAAAGGTGACTATTATCGTCGTCTTTCTGAGGCAAATAGGATACGAGAGATTCCTATTGAACCAAAATATGGAACTATTCGAGATAGAAAAGGATTTGTAATTGCAGAGAATAAGGATGTGGTGATTTCTGCTACACAGGAATATATTCGTTCAGAGAGAGCATATTATTTTGCTGAAGAAACAGCACATCTTATCGGATATAGGCAACTTGCAGATAAGAAAGATTTAGAGACAGATTATTGTCCAAGGAAATTACTTGCAAATGAACGAGTAGGGAAAAAGGGTGTTGAAAAATTATTTGACTGCGATCTACGAGGAACTCCTGGAAAAAAATTAGTAGAAGTAAATGCCTCAGGAAAAAAAGAAGGAGTAATAGCAGTAATCCCGCCAATTGATGGGAAATCACTCCAGCTTGCACTTGATATTGAATTACAACGAACCGCATTTCAAGCCCTAAAAGGAAGAAGAGGTGTTGTGATAGCGATGAATCCAACTACTGGTGAAATTCTTACCTTTGTTTCTTCTCCCTCTTACGATCCAACTTTTTTTGAAAAAGGGGATGTGAGAGTAAGTGAATTATTTAATAGCAAAGAAAAACCGTTATTAAATAGAATTACAGAAGGAGTCTATCCCCCAGGGTCCATATTTAAGCCTATTGTCGCCGCAGGAGCACTAGAAGATGGTTCATTTACTCATAAGACCATTGTCCAAGACGATGGCTTTGTAATGGCAGGAGCTCTGAGATTTGGCAATTGGTATTACCTTCAATATGGAAAAACGGAAGGTCCAGTTGATATGATAAAAGCAATCCAAAGATCAAACGATACCTATTTTTATAAACTGGGAGAAAAAATGGGCCCAGAAAGAATGCAAACATGGGCTGAGAAGTTTGGATTAGGAACTTCAATAAATATTGGTTTTGATGAAGCGGAAGGGACTCTTCCTTCACCATTTTGGAAAAGTGAAGTACTCAAAGA
>JAPLYR010000088.1 GCA_026395455.1 Candidatus Roizmanbacteria bacterium
GCTTCAGAATATTCACGTTCGTTTGCAGTATCAACTCCAGCAACGACTCGCGCGTTAGCTCCAATTTTGGGAATAACAACACTTAAATTGGCATCCTCAGGAACTAACACTTCAGCTTTTTTCCCATCGATAGTTCGGGTAAGAAGACCCTTTTGATCAGTTGCTTTTTGAATTGAAAAAGAGAGCTCTTCTTCTTTTGTTGCAACAACAAATGTTTTATTTGTCCATTGATTAACCATAAACTACACTTCTTGATGAACCGGTTCATACAATGTGCGTGCAATAAAAAAAAGTGATGACAAAATAAGAAAATTGCCTAATGTACGAAGACTCAGAAGATAAAGGTACTCTCTGCGTTTTGCTTTGTTAATATGATGATGAATGGGAGTAGCGTTTTTAAAATCATGAGGCATACATTCATTGTAGCACAGGATACTGGTTTCAATTTTATTTCTTCTTCTTTTCTTGTTCTTTTCGCTCCCATTCAGCCCGTACATGCAAGAGAAGTCTTGCTCTCTCTAATGCTTTTGTTTTTTTAGCAGTGTCTACTAATGGTTGTGCAACTAATTCTGCAGCAAAGTCTTGCTCGGCTCGCGGTTCAGACCCCATTTTTTGATCTCCGTCTATTGCGATCACCTCTCCAGTTTTAGGATTAATAACAATAATATCTAAATGTACATTTCTATAGCCTTTTTTGTATGTTTCGCCTTTCACTGTATCTGATGGATAGGAATCCCACCAATATTCATCAGTTGTGCAAAAGAGACCAACCATATCGTTTTCTTTTTTTATTAACAGATCAAAGTGGCGTTCATCTCCACTTGGATATGTCGTGCCTTGTCTATGCGAAATGGTGAGGTCTTTAATAAGGGGAATATCCTTTTCAGGAGATAAGTGCAAAGCTCTCTCACTAAAAGGAGAAAATGCAGTATTAAATAAGCCAAGTGCTTTGAGATAATCTGCTTCCTGTTTTTTTTCTTCAATACCTTGTGGGGTGAGTGTATGAAGAAAAGCTCCTAACCCCTTTCCCATTTCCCTCATTGCTGCTAGTGCCATACTTTTTTATAAATAATATTTATCGCGTCATATTGCTATGAACTATGAATTATATCCTTGGGAATGAATAATATCAACGGAATAACATGTTTTCACTATGTAAAAAAATGAAGTCTTACTAACGCAGTGTGCCCTCAACAGGAATTGAACCCATATCTTGCCCTTAGGACGGGCCTGCTCTATCCGTTGAGCTATGAGGGCTTTTTGTGATGTATAATTATACTACTTATGTTTATCGTAATCGAAGGCATCGATGGCGCTGGCTGTGAAACGCAGGCCACTGCACTCATCGACTCACTAACCAAAGCTGGGAAAAAACCATTTTATATCAAGTTTCCTCACTATGATACTCCAGTTGGTAAGATGATTCGAGATTTTCTCTATGAAAATAAAGTAAAACACTCGGCTAGTGAACAATTTCTTCTCTATACGCTGCAATTTATTTTTGATAAAGAACTGATAAAGGAAAAAATGAAAGATCATGTGGTTATTGCGGACCGCTATTTCTCTACAACCCTTTGCTACCAAACACTTGAAGGATTTGATGAAGAAAAAGCTGTTCGTTATGCGCTCGACTTCGATATTGTGAAGCCAGATGCTGTGTTATACTTGGACGTTTCGCCTGACGCCGCAATTAAATGGAAATACGGAGAAGATAAAGAAAAAAATTTCCGTGAGAATGATCATTCATTTATTCGCCGAACGTACGAAAAGTACAAGGACTTAGTAAAGCGCAGTGTGTGGGCCCGTTGGATTCATGTAAACGGAGAGCAGTCAAAAGAAAAAGTCACTCAGGAATTATTAACTATTATCAATTCACTTTAAACAATGGAGAAAACACTTCTTATCATAAAGCCAGACGCAGTAAAACGCGCTCTTATCGGAACTATTATCGAAACATTTGAAAAAACAGGACTAAAACTTCTTGCTGCAAAAATGGTAAAACCAGAGGCAGAGGTAATAAAAAATCACTATCCTGGAACTCCTGAATGGATAAGCGAAATGGGCAATAAAACTCTCGCAAGCTTTAAACAAGCTGGGACGGACGTAAAAAAAGTAATGGGAACAGAAGATCCAGCAAAACTGGGACAGTTTGTGTATGACCGACTTATCAAGTATTGGCAAGAGGGACCAATCGTTGCGATGGTTTTTGAAGGACCAAATGCAGTTACCGTTGCTCGAAAACTTCGTGGACATACTATTCCTGCTCTTGCAGAGCCCGGGACACTGCACGCCACCTATTCATACGACTCTTCCACCTTGTCTTCCACTCTTGACCGCGTAGTGAAGACATTTGTCCATGCATCTGGAAGTGTTGAAGA